>CAZMYP010000046.1:0-18457 GCA_964570535.1 uncultured Herbinix sp. | reverse complement strand
ATGAGAAACAAAAGATTGACAAATTACTTTATTTAGAGTAGGATATATTCAAATAAAGGTAAAACTGATGATTGAGAAGAGTAGTTAGGTACAATCGAAATCCAGAGAGTTGCAGATTGATGTGATTGCAGCAGACAGGTTCCTAATGAATGGACTCATGAGGGTGGAAAGAAAAGCAGGTTGCTGAGTAATGTCCAACGGAGAGCCCCCGTTACAGGGAATAGGTGTTTGAATGCACTGACAAGAGAGCATGTATGATATACATGAATTTAGGTGGTACCGCAGAAGTGGAAGCTTTTGTCCTATAAATGTTTAGGACATAGGCTTTTTTTATATTCAAAAATATTCCTTATGTTTCTGAACATGAATCGAAAACTAAATTGAAAAGTAGGAGGATGGGGGAGATATTATGTATAAGGATATTCTGAGAAGGCTAACAAACAAGGAGAATATGACAGAGAAAGACGTATTTGAGATTATTTCTGCAATTAACAACGACCAATTAACAGACGGACAAATCTCGGGCTTTTTAGTAGCACTAGTAATGAAGGGAACAAGCTTGGAGGAAACGGCTTATATTGCAGGGGCAATGAGAGAGAATTGTATACCATTGAGGCCCAATATAACAGAAGAGATGATGGACACTTGTGGCACGGGCGGTGGACTCAGTACATATAACATTTCAACAGCAACAGCGATTATAGCGGCAGCAGCCGGCATTCCTATTGCAAAACATGGAAGTCGTTCCATCTCAAGTTTGTCTGGCAGCGCAGATGTATTAGAGGCATTAGGAGTAAATATTAATCTAACTCCCGTACAAGCAGAACAATTAATTGAAGATATTAATATTGCTTTCATTTATGCACCATTATTCCACCCTGTAATGGGAAAGGTCCTTGCTCCAGAAGCTTCCCTTGGAATTAAAACTATTTTCTATACCATAATTGGACCACTGATCAACCCATCGTTTGCACCACGACATCTTCTTGGAGTATATAAACCAGAGCTATTAGAGCAGGTTGCTTATGTGGCGAAGGAAATCGGATATACAAGAGCAATGTTTGTACATGGCTTAGATGGTCTGGATGAGATTTCATTGCTTGGGGAAACATCGATAGTGGAATTAAAGGACGGAGAATTATCATCCTATACAATAGCTCCGGAAGACTTTGGATTAAAGCGTTGTACATTGGAAGAGATTAAGACAGGTAAACCGGAAGAAAATGCGGCTACTATTTTTGGGGTATTTAACGGTGACATTGTAGGTCCTCAAAGAGATGCAGTATTATTAAATGCAGCAGGAGCGCTTATTATTGGAGATAAGGCAACAGATTTTACAGAGGGTATTAAGAGAGTAGCAGAAATAATTGATAGCAAAGCGGCATTAAATAAGTTAAATGAATTAATAGAAAAATCAAATCAATTTTAATATTGTGCTGATGCCCAGAATTTGTGGGTTTGCGCAGGCATGGAGAATTATTATGAGATTCTTGGATAGATTAAGAAAAGAAATGGAACATGGACATTGTGTGGTTATTCCGGATATTAAATGCTTTTCTCCAAAAGAAGGCGATTTGCTACAAGGAAGAAATCCGGTAGATATCGCAATCTCTCTTGTAGAGGCAGGTGCACCGGTGCTTTCGGTTGTTACAGAAAATAAAAAGTTCAAAGGTTCCGCGGAGCTTCTGACAAGCATTGTAAAAGCAACAAAGGTTCCTGTTCTTCGTAAAGATTTTATTCATACGAAGGAAGATTTAGTTGAGACGAAGGAGATGGGAGCTTCGGCTATTCTATTGATGTGTTCCTGCCTAAGTAAAGAAGAAATGATATATCTTTATCATGCGGCCATAACAATTGGACTAGATCCATTTGTAGAGACCCATACTATGGAAGAACTTCAGCTTGCAGAAGAACTTGGCGCGAAATTGGTAGGAATCAATAACCGTAATATTTTGGAATTGGAGTGTGATGATGGAACCGTATCAACGACTTGCCAGATTGCAGCATACGCTCCGAAAGAAGCATTACTTATCAGTGAAAGTTCCATCCGAAATCCTTCGGAAGTCAGAAGTGCCATATGGTCAGGAGCAGATTTTGCCCTTGTTGGAACCGCTATTTGGCAGGCAAAGAATCCAGCCTTGTATTATAAAATGCTTTGCGCGGGTGTAAGTGTTAAAATATGCGGTTTACAAAGGCAAGAAGATGTGAAGACATGCATGGATCAAGGCGTTGAAATATTGGGGTTCGTTACAGAGTATCCTATTCACGTACCTTGGAATCTGACAAGGGATCAGGCCAGGGATCTAATCAATCTGGTTTCTTCCGATCATAGAACATGCATTGTAACTGGTGGTAAACCAAGTAATGTTATTTGCCTGGCATATGATTTAAAACCAGATATAGTGCAGCTCCACTACCATGAAACGCTGGAAGAAACGAGAATAATAGCAGATAAATTGCTGGAAGCAGGGATAGAAACAATAAAAACAGTACCTTTATCCGAAGAAGAACAGAACATTCAATTTGGTACTACTGATATGGAACAGATTATCGGACATTTGTGCCAGACGAAGGTTGCAGCACTTCTTGTGGATGCAAGAGAGGCATCAAACGCATCAGAAGCTGGAATGACAATTGATATTGAACGATACAAGAGAATTAGACAACTATCTTCAAAAAAGGTAATTTTAGCAGGCGGCATTAATACTGATAATATCAGAGATATTTTAATACAGACAGAGGCTGAGTATATTGATATTATGACTGGGGTTGAGATGACTGCCAGCGTGAAGGATGCAGATAAAATCAATGAAATAATGAGAACAGCCAACGGATTTCATATACAACGAAAGGGGAGTTAAATATGTCAAAAGGACGTTTTGGTGTTCATGGTGGACAGTATATACCGGAGACACTGATGAATGCAATGCTAGAACTAGAGGAAGCTTATAAAAGATGCAAGAACGATCCGGATTTTAACAGAGAATTTATAAAATTGCTAAATACATATGCCGGTCGTCCAAGTCGCTTATATTATGCAGAACGAATGACAAAAGATTTGGGAGGAGCAAAGATTTATCTGAAAAGAGAGGATTTAAACCATACAGGATCCCATAAAATTAACAATGTTATCGGTCAGATGCTTTTGGCAAAAAGTATGGGCAAAAAAAGAGTAATAGCTGAAACTGGTGCTGGTCAACATGGTGTAGCAACTGCTACAGTAGCTGCTATGATGGGAATGGAATGCGAAATTTATATGGGTAAGGAAGACATCGAACGCCAGGTTTTAAATGTGTACAGAATGAAGCTTCTAGGTGCCAAGGTTCATCCAGTGGAAACAGGAACGGCAACCCTAAAGGATGCAGTATCTGAGACATTCCGCGAATGGACTTCAAGAATTGATGATACCCACTATGTGCTAGGTTCTGTTATGGGACCATACCCTTTCCCGGAGATCGTTAGAGATTTTCAATCTGTAATAAGCAAAGAAATCAAAGTTCAGATTATGGAAATGGAAGGTCGACAACCAGATGTGATTTTGGCTTGTGTTGGAGGTGGCTCCAATGCCATTGGTGCCTTTTATGATTTTATTCCTGACACCCAAGTGAAATTGATTGGTTGTGAAGCAGCAGGAAGGGGAATTGATACCTTTGAGACAGCAGCAACAATTAGCACAGGAAGGCCTGGAGTTTTCCATGGTATGAAGTCCTATTTCTGCCAGGATGAGTATGGCCAAATTGCTCCTGTTTATTCAATTTCAGCCGGGCTTGATTACCCGGGTATTGGGCCGGAACATGCATATCTTCATGATATAGGTCGCGCTGAATATGTTGCGATAACCGATGACGAAGCTGTAGCAGCTTTTGAATATCTTTCAAGAACAGAAGGGATCATTCCTGCAATTGAAAGCGCCCATGCTGTTGCTTATGCACTTAAGTTAGCTCCACAGATGGATAAGGATAAGATTATGGTAATTAATATTTCAGGGCGAGGCGATAAGGACTGTGCAGCAATGGCGCGTTATAGAGGGGAGGATTTATATGAGTAATATAAAGAAAGCATTTGAACATGGAAAAGCCTTTATTCCATTTGTTACTTGTGGAGATCCATCGCTTGATGTAACAGAACAGATTGTTTATGCAATGGAACGGGCAGGTGCGGATTTAATTGAATTAGGTATACCATTTTCCGATCCAATGGCAGAAGGTCCTTCTATTCAGGAGGCAAATATAAGGGCGTTGGCAGGACATGTGACAACAGATAAGATATTCAGCCTTGTTAGGAAGCTTAGAAAAAAAGTGAAAATACCAATGGTATTTATGACTTATGCGAATGTTGTATTTTCTTATGATTCGGAACGATTTATTAGCACATGTAAGGAAATAGGAATTGACGGATTGATTCTGCCAGATATTCCTTATGAAGAAAAAGATGAATTTAATGATATCTGTGAAAAGTACGGAATTGACCTTATTTCACTGATTGCTCCGACTTCCAATACAAGAATCTCTATGATAGCAAAAGAAGCATCAGGCTTTGTATACTGCGTTTCTTCACTTGGTGTAACCGGTACACGAAGTGAAATTACAACAGATATTGGAAGTATGGTACAATTAGTAAAAGAAGCGAAAGATATTTCTTGTGCAGTAGGATTTGGCATATCGACGCCGGAGCAGGCTAAGCAAATGGCAAAGTATGCGGACGGTATAATTGTCGGTTCTGCAATTGTGAAATTATGTGCTACGTATGGTAAAGAATGTGTTCCTTATATTGAAGAATATGTTAAGAACATGAAGGATGCCATTCGGTAATGTTTTATTAATTTTATGTAAAGTATATCAGAGGTGAGTTATGTAGAAATAAGTTTGAATAGAAGTCTAGAGTAGTCTTGTATAGCCGAGGGTAAAACACACGTAACTAACACTATCAATTAATAATCCAGTATTTATAAGGCTGCACATTTTTCATACATCTGTCAAAGAGATAATAATTTGGGAAACCAAAAGAACTTACAACCTCAGAAACAGTGATGGTTAGCAGGGGTTTGGTCCATTACGTTCAGCACATATCTATGTTAGTGTAGCAAATCGCCTACTAAACTACGATATAATTAATCAGAGAATTGGCGGATACATATATGATAAAAATGTACTTGTTATTGTTGATATTGACGATGAGGTCCTTGGAATTATCATAAATAATGTCGTTTTTCGTGTGGTTGCTAGAGGTGGTATTATTCGTAATATTGGTGAAGAAACTTCAACTGCTGCAATTGTACTTAATGGCGTTAGCAGATGCTATTATATAGATGCGGATGGTAATGACATAACACGTGGTTTTGCTATTCCGGGTTCATTCTGTATGGATGAAGGGATTTTGGGGTATAGTGAGAGCATTGTGGCCTGGGAAACATTGGAGGAGACAACGTTAATGCTTTTTGATGTCGCAAAAATGAAAAAAATCATTTTTGAAAATAATCAGCTTAAGAACGTATATATTATGATTTTAGAGAGGTCATTGCGCTACAAGATTTACAGAGAAAACGGATTTCTTGTAGAGAATTCTACGGAAAGATATATAAACTTTAAGAAGTTGTATCCTATGATATGCAACTCGGTTAAACAGCATTATATCGCGACATATCTGGGGATCAAACCAGAATCCTTAAGCAGAATTAGGAAAGCGTTGAAAGAAAGTTAAATATAAATATTAAAATCGGAGTAGCCCTGAATTAAATTACTTCGATTTTTTATTAGAAATAATTATTTTTGGAATAAGATTTTAATATTGATTTTGAGAATAGTTGCAGAAAGTAGATTTAATAAGTAAACCATAAGTGGGCTTTATAACTTGTATTAAGTTACTATTCTGAGTAAAATAAGTCGAGATTTTTGTCAGATGAATATGATATTATTCACTTACGAGGAGATGAGCCTATGAACGAACAAGTCAAAGCCGTTAGGAAGATGCAGGAATATATCAGCACACACATAAATGAAGAAATAACCATAACAAATCTTGCTGACACTGCTGCATTTTCGCCATTGTATGCTAGGAAACTGTTTATCAAATATCTTAATATGACTCCGGCAGATTATATAAGGCGCCTTAAGCTGTCAAAGTCAGCAATGAGACTACGGGATGAAAATGTTCGAATCCTAGAAGTCGCTATGGATATGGGATTTGCAAGTGTAGACGGATATCAACGAGCATTCAGACGAGAATATGGATGTAATCCAAAAGAATATGCTTTGAGTCCGATTCCCTTATGGCTTTTTACTCCTTACTTAATTGAAGAAGAAAGGAAGACAGAACCTATGAGCGAAATTAGAAATGTATATATTCAGGTAATAGAGAAGCCTTACAGAAAAGTTATTATTAAGCGTGGTATAAATGCAACAGATTACTGGACCTATTGCAATGAGGTTGGTTGCGATGTTTGGGGACTTTTAGCAAGCATCAAATCAATCAGCGGAGAACCCGTATGCTTATGGTTGCCGGAGAACCTGCGCAAGCCTGTGACAAATGAGTATGTACAGGGCGTAGAGGTTGAGATTAATTATTCCAAAGAAGTGCCAGAAGGGTTCGAGATAATTGAGCTTCCTGCAGCTACCTTCCTTATGTTTAGAGGCGAGCCCTTTAAAGAGAAAGACTATGAGACTGCTATTGGAGAGATTTGGGAAGCTGAGAAAAAATACAACCCGGAATTCATCGGCTTTGAATGGGACAGGACGAATCCCAAAATTCAACTGGAACCTATCGGAGAGAGAGGATACATTGAATTAATACCAGTAAAGAGAATAGTATAGTATGCTTATGAGCTTATTAGAGACCTAGACAAGAGCGATATGGCTTCTGGCTTGACATTTAACTACATTAAATGTGTATTGTGAATCAGAAGTAAAGGCGGTTATACGAGTGAATAATATGTTAATCGAAGGAACCTTCGGTATATACAAGGGGGGTTACATATAGAACGATCTCATATTGGCATGATATAGAATTATTTAACATATGTGATTATGATCACCAATATGTAGTAACTAGAGTACCCAAGAATGAGATGGAAGATTTGCATATATTATGTACCCACTGTATAATAAATGGAATTTCATATATAGTTCGCAAGATTGAAGATAAAACTGTGACATATGAAAGATGTGTGTGCGATAATGAACTGTTTCAGAAGACATTGAATGAGATTGATGCGGTATTTAGCATAAATTACTGCTATAAGCAGAACTCCGAACGAAAAGTATTATATATTAATAGTAACATGAATCCGTCAATTATAGATTATATCTTTAAGAATAGCCATACTAATAATCTTTTGCTTGACAATAATACTAAAGAGTGATAGCATCTCTTTAATTAAATATTTGCATTACTTAGAATTGTAATATAATTCGGAGTATAAGAAAAGGCTATGAAAAGAAAGAGTAGCATTTTCAATTCCAAACAGAAAGATGCCGGTTGATGAGAGGCTCATGGATAGAAAGTGTGAATACATCTTGGAGCTGCGTACCGAACCGACTGAAGTAGTAGGATACGACGGAGAGCACACCGTAATCAGGTGCAGGGGTATCGCTAAGGCTGTACTCTATGAGGTAGACAGTGCGAGCTGTCTATAAACTTAAGGTGGTAACACGAGAGTAACTCTCGTCCTTTTGGAAACATTAGGACGGGGGTTTTTTTGTTTTCAGAATTTCTTATAGAAATTGCAAATATTAAAAATAATATTTAAGGAGAGATGAAATTATGTTAACACCAAAAGAACAAATGCGGATAATCTGTAAAGGGGTTTATCAATGTGTGAATCAAGAAGAGCTATTAATCAAGCTAGAAAAATCTTATGACAAGAAAAAACCACTGACCATTAAGCTAGGACTTGATCCCTCAGCACCAGATATTCATCTAGGTCATGCTGTTGTCTTAAGAAAAATAAGACAGATGCAAGAGCTAGGGCATCAAGCTGTTATTATTATTGGAGATTTTACAGGAAAAATAGGTGACCCTACTGGAAAATCAAAGGGGAGAGTAGCGTTAACGGATGAGCAAGTCAATGAGAATTCACTCACATACTGCGAGCAAATATTTAAGATACTAGATAAAGAAAAGACAATAGTCAGATTTAACAGCGAATGGCTTGCAAAGCTTACATTTGAAGAGGTCCTTAAGCTTACTGCAACTTCCACTGTAGCTAGAATGCTTGAGAGAGACGATTTTCAAAATCGTTATAAAAATGGAGTTCCAATTGGGATACATGAATTCTTATATCCATTAATGCAGGCTTATGATTCTGTTGAAATTAAAGCCGATATTGAATTAGGTGGTACAGATCAAACCTTCAATGTGTTAATGGGACGTACTCTTCAAAAAGCAATGGGCATAGAACAACAAATCGCATTATTTATGCCAATATTGGAAGGCATCGATGGTGTAGAAAAAATGAGTAAAAGCTTAGGTAATTATATTGGAGTTAGTGAGCCAGCAGAAGTTATGTTTAAAAAGGTAATGGAAATATCTGACGACTTAATCATTAGATATTATGAAATAGCAACAGATGAGCATCCTGATGAGGTTGATAGAATTAAAGTTGAGCTTTCTAATGGAGCAAATCCAAGAGATATCAAGTATAGATTGGCTAAAATTATCACAGCACTCTACCATACAGATGAAGAATTGAATAAAGCTATTATTTATTATGAACAGGCCTTTAGTAAGAAAGCAATTCCTAATGACGTTCCAATACTACTTCTTGAAGAAGATAAGGACTTACTTAATGACGTTATTATTGATCTAATTAAAATAGAATTTGTAAAGAGCAAAAGTGAATTTATTCGTCTTATTAGGCAGGGTGGAATTCGGATTAATGGTGAGAAAATTGGAGAAGACGAATTAAATAGAGTCTTAATAAATGATGATGTAATAAGAATTGGAAAAAAGAAATTTGTAAAAATCAATAAGTAATGATACTCTTTAGTAAGACGGAAAACTATACGTATAGCTATCATTGTAGGATTGAAAGCTATTAACAAATATTGAAATTGAGCAAATTTACATTGACATTTATAATTATATATTAAATAATTTCCTTATGGTACTCAGTAAATTTTGTACTTGCAGCCTATAATTTGTGTGGAGCTATAAGAAGGAGACAATCATGTACAGGGTTTTTTTGGTGGAGGATGAAATTGTAATACGTGAAGGTATCAAAAACAATATTCATTGGGCAGAAGAGGGATTCAAGGTTGTCGGGGATGTAAGTGACGGTGAACTAGCCTATCCGATGATAATTAGAGAACAGCCAGATATTTTGATTACAGATATAAAAATGCCATTTATGGATGGTCTTGAACTAAGTAAATTATTAAAGAAGGATATGCCCCAGCTGAAAATTATTATTATTAGCGGATATAGTGATTTTGGGTATGCACAGCAGGCAATTGATATTGGAGTTAGTGAATATCTGCTTAAGCCAGTAACATCTAGTAAGCTAATGGCGGCAGTTAAAAATGCAGCTGCAGCTATTGAAAAGGAAAGAAATGAAAAGCAAATTCTTGATCAGTATCAACAGCTGGTGTATCAGAAACAGGGAGAAAAAAGAAAAGATTATTTTAATGCTTTAGTCAGTGGAAAGATGTCTCTTTCAAAGATTATCGAGCAAGAAGAGGAACTTGGTATCAATATGGTAGCAAGTGTTTTTTGCGTTTTGCTATTTCAATTCAAGGTTCAAGAGGATATGTATGAATATTCAAATGAAATTGTACAATGTGAAGCGATTATGACTGAGGAGTTAAGGACTTATCCTGATATAAAGGCATTTGAACGTGGGATGGATGGCTGGGCATTTATTCTTCTGGGGGAAAATGAATCACAAATCAATACCCTAACCCATGAACTGTGTAACCTATTAATTGGTATCTGTGATGGCAAGACACATTATTTTGGAGGAATAGGACGTAGTGTTTATCGTGTCCGTGACTTACAGCAATCTTATCGTGATGCAAATAGTGCTTTTTCCCTACGTTATTTTGAGAATAGGGATCAGTTTTTATCTTATAATGATGTTCGTAATATAAAAGCTCAGATTGGAAACCGAATTAATGTCAGTGAGCTTGGTATTGAGAATCTTGATAGAAATCTAATGGAGGACTTCTTAAAGAGGGGTACCCTACAGGATGTGGATGAATTCGTAGACAGCTATTTTGACGGTTTTGGTTCAAATGTTATGAGTTCGACATTATTTAGGCAATATATTATTATGGATGGATACTCTGTGATTATTAATTTTCTTAAAACCTTAAAGTACCCAAAGGAAAAGATGGATGATCGCCTTAAGAGTATGAATAACACTGAGGAATTTTTAGGTTTGAAGGACTGCTGTGATTATTATAAATCAATTTTGAAGGAAGCAATTGACCTTCGCAATAAGTATAGTCAGAAAAGATATACAGGCCTTATAGAAAAGGCAAAGGATTATATGAATCATAAATTTTCAATGAGCGATCTTACACTGGATATGGTTGCGTCTACAGTTAATCTAAGCCCTAATTATTTTAGTTCGCTTTTCAATCAGGAAACCGGGATGACCTTTATCGAATATCTTACTGATATTCGTATGGAGAAGGCAAAGGATTACTTAAGGTGTTCGGGCAAAAGGATAACTGAGATTGGTTATTTAGTAGGATATCTAGACTCCCATTATTTTAGTTACATATTTAAAAAGACACAGAATTGCACACCTTCGGAGTATAGGCTACAAGGTAAGGGATTAGAATAAATTATAAAATTCATGGGGGATTAGAATGCCAAATAATAATAAAGAAAAACAAATTAAATACCCCTTAAGGCTGAAACTATTTATGGTTGCTGCTGTCATTATAATACCAATGATTATTCTTTCGATTTATCAGATTGCGGCTCTACATAATTATAGTACAGCTTATGATACCATTGTACGAAGGATTACTTCAGCTAATAATTATAATCTTAATTTCAAAGAGGAAATGGATGAAAGCATGTATAAGATTGTTGTAGAAGCAGAAACCTTCGAATCCATTGATATTAATAATGATTTAATGAATCCATATCAGCTGATAGAAGATGCAAGAGAGAATTTCACTAATCTGCAGGAGATAACATCCAGTAGAGAAAGTCTTGATTGGATTAAGCGTATACTCCTTAATCTAGATACACTCCAGGATAGAATTAATGGAATACGTGATAATCTTAAGCAGACAGGACACTATGAAGAGAATATTGAAATGCTGGAATCTGATATTTACATATTGACAGAATTGTTTCAGGAAGAAATCCAGTATTATATTTACTATGAGACTCAGAACTTTGAAGCAATAAGACAGACCCTTAATGAACAGGTAGCCAGTGTTATAATGACAATGATAGTGGCCTTATCCTCGATTATTATTGCCTCAATTTTGGTAAATATCCTTGTAACAGATAGTATAACAAAACCAATCAGGATTCTATGTGAAAAGACTGCTATGGTAGCAAAGGGTGATTTTACAACCAGGACAACCTTTGAAAATCAGGATGAGTTGTCGGTATTATCCGATAGTTTTAACGATATGGCTATTAAGCTGGAACAACAGGTGAAGAGCATCAGATTGGAGCAGGAAAACTTAAGGTATATGGAATCAAAGCTTCTTCAGGCGCAAATTAATCCTCATTTTTTATATAATACATTAGATACAATTATCTGGCTGATAGAAGGAGATAAGAATAGTGAAGCAATCGATATGATTGTATCTCTCTCAGAGTTTTTTAGGATTGTTGTAAGTAAGGGTAAGGATTTTATTACTATTCGTGAGGAGGAAATACATATTAAAAGTTATTTGCAAATACAACAGTCCAGGTATAAGGATATTCTGGATTTTGAGATAAATATCCCAGAAGAGCTGTACGGATACCAGATCTTGAAGCTGACTATGCAGCCACTAGTTGAAAATTCCTTATATCATGGTATTAAAATGTTAAGGGCAAGAGGGAAAATTACTATAACTGGTGAAATTATTGACCAGGTCATTTTCCTCCATGTAATTGATAATGGAATAGGAATGGATGAAGATGAGTTAAATGCTTTAAGAAAAGAGGTCGAGACGCCAGGTGGCAAGCAGAGCACCGGTTTTGGTCTTGCAAATGTAAATAAACGGATTAAATTGAACTATGGTAATATGTATGGAATGGAAATACAAAGCAAAAAGGGTGTAGGTACAGATATTATCTTGAAATTTCCGGCTAGACTAGGGAATGCCTGATACTGCTTGTGACAATTGACTAAACACTGAAGAATAAACGAACTGAGGTAGGGTATGAATAAAAAACTTAAAATAATATTATGGATACTCTTTATTGGATTTATACTGCTTGCAAGCTGCAGTCTGAGACCCTTAAAAAATCTTCAAGATAGTGAGTTTGGAGATATGGAGGATATTGATTCTGATTTAATTATAGTTGGTTTCTCCCAGCTTGGTTCTGAATCAGATTGGCGTACAGCCAATACAAAATCTATCCAGAATGCTCTTATAAAGGAGAATGGGTTTTCATTGATTTTTTCCAATGGAAGGCAGAGTCAGGAAAATCAGATTAAGGATGTAAGGAGCTTTATTTTTCAGGAGGTAGATTATATTGTTATTGCCCCAGTAACTGAAACTGGTTGGGATACGGTGCTTACGGAGGCAAGGGAAGCAGGCATTCCAGTTATTATAGTGGATCGTATGATTGATACAGATATTGAGGGACTTTATGTTGCAAGTGTTGGCACGGATAAGTATACAGAAGGCATGAAGGCTGGGCAGTGGTTAGAAAAATTTTTAAAGGAAGAAAAGGATAAGGCTGATGCTTTTGAGGAAAAGGATTCTTTGGGAGTAGAAACACCAACACTGCAGAAGAATGATCAAAATACGGATGACATTAATATCGTTGTCCTTGAGGGAACCCCAAATTCTACGGCTCAAATTGGACGTTCAAAAGGATTTGAGGATATTGCAATGCTTCATGAGAACTGGAAGATTATTGCACAAGAGAGCGGAGATTTTACTAAAGCTAAGGGTAAGGAAGTAATGGTTAGGTATTTACAAGAATTTGATAAGATTGATATTCTGGTTTCACAAAATGACGATATGACCTTTGGTGCAATTGAGGCAATTCAGGAAGCTGGATTAACCTGTGGGGTAAACGGTGATATTACGGTAATTTCATTTGATGCAGTAGCAGAGGCTTTTGATCTGATGGAAGCAGGATTAATCAATGTGGATATTGAGTGTAATCCTTTGCAGGGACAATTAATTGCAGATATATTAGAGCGATTAGAAAAAGGGGAGAAAGCCCCTAAGATATCCTATGTGGATGGAATGGTTTTTGAAGCGAAGAATGCGGCAATAGATCGTATTGGACGGAGCTATTAAGTCTTTCCAGTATAATATTTAAAAGGTTGTTATTAAGCTAACGTAAAAAATTAAACAAAAATCATAGATTTCTTAACCTAAAATAAATCGCAGTTATAATACAGTAAAAAAAGACACAAAGATAGGAATAATCTCCGTATTTTTATGCATATAAGTTAATTATACTTGTAGGTGTAATAAACTTAATGTGTAAACTTGAATGGAGGAGAGATTCATGAAGAAATTAATGTCATTAGTTATTGTAATTACGCTTATACTTTCTCTTGCTGCTTGTGGCGAGAAGGAAAGCAAGACTGCAAGCAAAGACGACAAAAAAATTAATGTTGGAGTGGTACAGACAAATGCAAATGAGTCAGATTGGCGTACAGCGAATACAAAATCCTTTAACGAGGCTTTTGATAAAGCTGGTTTTGAAACAAAAATGGTTTTCGGTGAGGGTGACCATGCTAAACAGATTTCTCAGGCACAGCAATTAATTCAGGAAGAGGTTGACTATCTTGTTGTTTTAGGACTTCAGTCAGCAGGCTGGGAAGATGTTGCTAAATCCGCTAAAGAAGCTGGAATACCTTTTATTATGGCTGATCGTAAGCTTGACCTGGATGAAGATCTTTACACTGCTATGGTTTGCTCGGACTTTGAAGCTGAGGGTAACAAGGCTGTTGATTGGCTGAAAAAACAAGCACTTGCTGAAACCAAGATTGTTGTACTTGGTGGCGACACAGGTTCTTCTGCTCAGCTTGGCCGTTCCAAAGCTATAGAAGAAGGCGCAGCTGCAAATGGTTGGGAAATAGTATTTAACCAAAACATGAAGGGGTGGGACGAAACTCTTGCTAAGCAGGCAGTTGCAGATCTTATCGCATCCGGAACAGAATTCACTGTTATCTACGCTGAGAACGATAACATGGCTCGTGGCGCTTGTGATGCTATGGACGCTGCTGGTATTACATATGGCAAGGACGGAGATGTAAAGGTTATCGCTTTTGATGCAAACAAGTGGGCACTTGAGAAGGTTCTTGCAGGAGAGTTTAATCTTGACGTTGAGTGTAATCCACTTCATGGTCCTCGTATTGTTAAGCTTATTAATCAGCTTGAGGCTGGTGCGACTGTTGATAAGAATGCCTACGTTGATGAAGAAATGTTTGACAGCGAAACTATTACAAAAGAAATTGTTGATGCACGTAGTTATTAATAATCGCTTCTGTTAAATATCCAGCGATTTCTGGCATATAAAAAAGTTAGTCATAGATGCGTGGCGCCGATTATGGGGATATTGTTTGCAAATCCCGGCTCCACGCATTTATTTCAAGTACAAGGAGGTTTGAGTATTACTATGCAGGAAACACTACTTGCAATGGGAAATATTTATAAAAGCTTTCCTGGGGTTCGAGCCTTACAAAATGTGAATTTCAATTTATGCGGAGGTGAGATTCACGCCCTGATGGGAGAAAATGGTGCAGGAAAGTCCACTTTAATTAAGGTTTTAACTGGAGTCTACTCTAAGGATGGTGGTGAAATTTTTATTAAAGGAATGGAAAAGCCAGTTAATATCAAATCACCTCAGGAAGCCCAAAGACTAGGGATAAGCACGGTGTATCAGGAAATTACATTGTGCCCAAACCTGACGGTCGCTGAAAATCTGTTTATTGGAAGAACCAATGATGTATTTGTTAATTGGAAGAAGAATAACAGCAGAGCAGAAGCTATTCTAGACAGTCTGGGGATACCGGTAAAGCCAACAAAGCAATTGTCCAACTGCTCCATAGCGGTTCAGCAAATGGTGGCAATAGCCCGTGCGGTTGATATGGACTGCAAGGTCTTGATTCTTGACGAGCCTACTTCATCTCTTGATGAACTTGAGGTTGCAAAGCTATTTAAGCTTATGCGTGAACTTAAGGGCAGAGGGGTTGGCATAATATTTGTTACCCATTTCCTTGATCAAGTGTATGAGATATGCGATAAAATTACAGTATTGCGTAATGGTGAGCTTGTGGGAGAATATCTAATTAAAGATTTGCCTAGGGTAGAGCTTGTTGCCAAGATGATGGGCAAGGAAATAGGTGATTTAGCTGAGATACGATCCAATGGGCAAGCTGATACAGACAACTTGAAAGAAGTAATAATTGAAGCGGAAGAGCTTTCAAGTACTTCAGGAATTAAACCTTTCAACTTCACTACATATAAGGGCGAGGTAACGGGCTTTGCTGGACTACTTGGCTCAGGCCGCAGCGAATGTGTGCGAGCAATATTTGGCGCAGACAAGGTCATGAAGGGAAAGCTCCGAATTAAGGGCGAGAATATTAACAATAAAGCTCCAATAAAGGCCATGAAGAAGGGAATTGGATATCTGTCCGAGGATCGGAAGGGTGATGGTATTATTGGTGATTTGTCAGTCCGTGAGAATATTATATTTGCCTTGCAGGTTATGAGAGGATTTTTCAAGCCATTCACAAAAGCTCAGGCTCAAGCCTTTGCTGATGAGTATATAAGTCTTCTGGGAATAAAAACTGCTTCTGCTGACACCCCTGTAGGCTCTTTGTCTGGTGGTAATCAGCAAAAGGTAATTCTTGCTCGCTGGCTCCTAACTAACCCTGATTATCTTATTTTAGATGAACCCACAAGGGGAATTGATATTGGTACGAAGGTAGAAATTCAAAAATTAGTTCTAAAGCTGGCATCGGAGGGTATGAGTATCACATTTATCTCTTCAGAGATTGAGGAAATGCTGCGTACCTGTTCTAGACTGATTGTTATGCGTGACCTGTATGTGGTTGGAGAGCTTAAGGGTGATGATATGACACAAGATAAAATAATGTATACAATAGCTGGGGGGAATAAGCCAAATGTCAAAGAACAGTAAAAGAAGTAAAAGCTACAATTTAAATCCGTTGCTTAAGGCATTTACTAGCCATAGATTGTTTATTCCCATTGCATTTCTTACATTCCTTTTATTAATTAATATATTTATTAATCCTGGCTTTTTAAAGATAAGCTTGGGCAGAAATAGCTCCGGTGATCCTGTCCTAATAGGAAATTTAATTAATATTTTGAATAATGCAACTGAGCTTGTGATTCTTGCTATTGGAATGACCCTAGTTACGGCTTCTTCTAGAGGTCAGGATATTAGTGTAGGTGCTACAGTTGCCATAGTTGGTGGAGTAATTATGAGAGTTCTGTGCGGGAGTGAAACCCAGCCCGAGGTCTTGCATGCTCCAATTATTGTGGCACTCTTGCTTGGCTGCCTTGCAGGCATGGCTTGTGGAGCCTTTAATGGTCTTCTAGTTTCCAAATTCAATATACAGCCTATGGTTGCAACCCTAATCCTATTTACAGCAGGTCGATCCATGGGTTCTATGGCTATGGGTGGTCTTAAGCCCAAAGCAGCGGCGTCTTTTGGATATTACGGCAATTTTATTCCGGGAATTCCGGTTCCCACGCCAATACTTATTACGATAGTGGTCGTTGCGCTAACACTAATAGTTTTGAAAAAGACAAACCTTGGCCTATATACCCGGGCTGTAGGTATCAATGATAAGGCTTCAAGCCTCAATGGTTTAAATCCTGCAAGGATAAAGCTATTGACATTTATTATTCTAGGTTTTTGTGTTGGAATTGCTGGATTCGTCCAATCAAGTAGGGTGCAAACTGTAAATCCTTACACCATAGTACCCAGTATTGAAATGGATGTTATTTTGGCAGTGGCACTTGGAGGAAATGCACTAAGTGGTGGCAAATTTAATATGACGGGCTCGATTATTGGAGCGTATACAATCCAGACCCTAACATCTATGTTGACCACCCTTAATGTTAATACAAATGCCGTTCCTGTATTCAAAGCAGTTATTATTATAATACTTGTAGCTATTCAAACGCCTATGGTTAAAAGTTTATTTGGCAAGCGAACCAAATTATCCAAAGTAATTGTAAGCCAGGGAAGGGAGCGTGGTTAATATGTTATCCTTGAATAATGGGAAAGGTACTAAAGGTACCTTAGTTGTTCAGAATAAGCCTAAACGTGAAAAGTCTCTGACTGATACAGCCTTCTTGCTTACAATCACAATTTCATTGTTTATTGTACTTTATATTCTTTCAATTATATTTCTTGGGGATAAGGGCTTTAGCAAAATTCAGATGTTCTTTAACCTTTTTAATGAGAACGCTGCTCTTATTGTAATTGCCTGTGGACTTTCGATTGTAATGATAACAGGTAGTATTGATATTTCTGTAGGTGGCTCTACAGCACTTATATGCACGTCTTGTATAGTTTGCCTTAATAACTATGGCTTCAACTTTGCTACAACTTTATTGCTGGCATTGACCATTGGTCTTGTGTTTGGTGCGGTTCAAGGATTTCTTATCGCATATCTGGAGATGCAGCCCTTTATTGTAACCCTGGCAGGGATGTTTCTGGGTCGAGGCTTAGTTGCCCTAATAGAGGTTAATCAAATACAGGTTGATAACTCGGGTTTTGAGAAGTTGTCAGGTGCACGAATATTAATACCATTTTTAGGCGATTACAATAAAAAGGGTATTTTCATTCAATCAAAGCTAGAATACGGGGTTATAGTAGCCTTAATTATTGTTTGCTTGATGTTCTGGTTGCTTAAGAAGACAAGACTGGGACGCAGCTTTTACGCTGTGGGTGGAAATGCTCAAAGCGCATTGATGCTTGGTATAAACGTTAAGAGGACCAGATTTAATGCTCATTTGCTTTGCGGTCTACTTGCAGGTATTGGTGGATTTCTATATCTTTTCCACACCCGATCCGGCTCAGTTCAGCAGGCAACAGGCCTTGAAATGGACGCCATCTCTGCCTCTATTATTGGTGGAACACTCCTTACAGGTGGAGTAGGTAATATCTTCGGAACCTTATTCGGCGTATTAACTAGCGGAATCGTATTATTGATTGTTACGGCAATAGGTAGCCAGGATCCATGGTGGCCACAGATCACCCGGGCAGCCATGCTCTGTTTCTTTATTGTGCTTCAGAGTGTCATTTGTTCTAGGAAGAAGAAGTAGCATATGTATAA
>CAZMYP010000045.1:0-18756 GCA_964570535.1 uncultured Herbinix sp. | reverse complement strand
TGAGGCTCCTCTGCTCGTAGCAATCGGAGATTACCTGAAACAGAAGCTCTGCGGCACTGGAAATTGCATTAAATAATAACAACGCCAACATGGACAGAGAAAATACACATAGAGCAATCATGGACCAGATGATGGTTTGATCGCTGGCAGATTATGCCGCAGGAATATTGCCTAATGTTATAACAAATATAAGTACCAAGCTGAATGCTAATGCAGGAACAGTGACGAAGGTTGATCTTGAAGGGATAAAGGAAGGATCAACAATTACCTACCACGTATGTACTCCTACGTTAATTAGTATTGACAGTAACGGAAACTTATTTGCCAAAAAAGCTGGCAACGGAATTCTTATGGCGAATTTAACCTATGGTAATGCTACAACATTATATACCATTTGTGTAATGTGCCAAGGCACATTCTCTGTTCTATTCTCTACCAAGCAGCATCTAATTTTTAAAAAAGGGAAAATATACATTGAAATAAGTGTAAATTTGATATAATATAGACATATGAATTCCATTATATAGAAATATAGTACATATAATACTGATTATCTAAATAGATTAGGGGCTAACAGATAAGACGAGTATGCAGGAAGGCTACTCCAAGGGCTAAAGACTCAGAGAATATATTTTATAAAAAGGAGTTAGTTGATTAATAATAATTAAACATTCTCTACAATGTCAGAATCTGAGTTATTTGAAGTTAACTGAGGCGGATGGTTAATAGTTTTAGCTATCGTTGCCGTTTGTGTAGTTGCTCTCGCAATATGTATATACAAGGGTTATAAAGATACTTTGGATGCCTAGTAATAGTAAGCTACAGTTATTGATAATACGAAAAAGGGAGTTATAATTACACCATAATATGGCATGAACTGTATGGATTTAGGAGGTGATTAAATGTCAGAAAAAATAACGTCTTGGATAAATCTAAATCCAGTTTTCCATCGTATATTACTTGCTGGAATCGGATCGGTTTTTTTGTATAAAGTAGGATATGTTATTGGAAAATTCATATACTACATCGTTCACCCTTAGGTTTGTTTTCTTTTTTGTATTGTAATATTTAATTTACTAATTTATTTGGTATTTTAATGAAAGAGTAGTAGAATGTGGTATTTGTAAAAGATGTTTAAAGACTAACTGGGGGTAAAAATATGCTCCCAGTTTCTTTTTTGTATTCTCTACCGATCACCATCTGATCTTTTGTAATTCATATATTGTTTTGGATACCTATTTTATGTTAAGCTGTGTTAGGATAGAAACGTATTAATTTATTAAATATAAAGATATGAAATCTGTTAATCGGTTTGGTAATATAAAAGGTATTACAGATGTATTACGATATGTTGGTGTTTAATGATAATTCACAGGGGTAATAGGCTGTTGATGAGTTTTACGATTATAGGAAAGGTGGTATAAGAATAAGAATGAAAAATGTAAAGTTAACCTTAGAATATGATGGTGGCCGTTATAGTGGATGGCAAAGACTTGGAAAAGGGGAAGAAGACAATACCATAGAAAATAAACTTCTTGAGGTGATTAAGAAGATGACAGGGGAAATAGTTGAGCTAAATTGTGGTTCTCGTACAGAAGCAGGTGTACATGCCTATATACAAGTTGCTAACTTTAAGACTGCTACCGATATGAAAATGTATGAGATTAAAAATTATTTTAATCGGTACCTGCCGATGGATATCGCGGTTCTAGGGGTGGAAGAGGTGCCAGAACGTTTTCACGCTAGTCTGAATGCCAAGACCAAAACATATCTTTATCGTATCGCAATCGGTGATTCTCCTAGTGTGTTTGACAGAAAATACACTTATTACTGTTTTGACAAGCCTAATATAGAAAAGATGAAGATTGCTAGTAAGAAATTAATAGGAAAACATGATTTTAAGGACTTTTCCTCTGTTAAGAAAAGCAAATCTACCTTAAAGGAAATTTACCAAGTTGATATTTATCAGGATGAAAAAGAAATCCAGATAACAATCAAAGCTAACGATTTTCTTCATAATATGGCCAGAATGATGGTAAGTACCCTACTAGAGATTGGTTTGGATAAAAGACCAATAGATATAATTGAGGAAATTTTAGATCCAAAATCTTTAGAGATGGGGAATGCCCCTGCCCATGCACAAGGGTTATTCTTACAGAATATTGAATATTAGAAAGAAATGGGGCGTTCATCTAATCGTAGTAGCCTCGGCTTATCGAAAATGGGTTTAAGGCATTTCTTTCACGGCATCAACACAATTGGCTAAAATATATTTCAGTGCTATAATTGCACTATAAACAAGTTCACTAAAAAAATATGAAAAGAGGGTATCCTATTATGCAAAAAATCAATACTACAAAAGCACCTGCTGCTATTGGACCTTATAGTCAAGCTATAGTTGTAAATGGAGTTCTTTATACTTCCGGGCAAATCCCTTTGGATCCTGTTACCGGGACTGTGGTTGAAGGTGGAATTAAGGAGCAAACTCTTCAGGTAATGATGAATTTAAAGGCGGTTTTTGAAGAAGCAAGTACTTCCTTTGAGAATGCATTTAAAACAACTTGCTTTTTATCTGACATGGGTGATTTTGCGTCATTTAATGAAGTGTATGGAGATTATTTCACAGGAAAGCCTGCTCGCTCTTGTGTAGCTGTTAAGGAACTTCCCAAGGGTGTATTGGTTGAGGTTGAAGCGATAGCAATCATATAATAGTTAGGGAGGTATAATGAAGATATGATTTACTTAAAGAGTGTTACCTTCCTAAATGCCGATAGGGAATTCAGCTTTTTTATACAATAGGAAAGTTCGTCCTATTATATAAAAATGCTCCGCAAGCGAAACCCTTTCTTGTGAGTATACAGAGAACCGGTTATGATTCGTATTATCCATTTAAGATATTGTCAAAGAATGATCTATACAGGTTGGATTTTGACACAGTCACTATATTATATGGGGGCAATGGTTCAGGAAAATCTACTGCTCTTAATGTCATAGCAGAAAAAACTGGTATCAGCCGAGATACTATTTATAATAAATCTAACTTATTCCCAGATTATGTAGATCTGTGTGAAATAAATACGGAAGAGGATATTCCGAAGAACAGCAGAATTATCACAAGTGATGATGCAATGGATAATGTTCGCGAATATTCTAATGGAGAAAGTGCATTTATATACTTTACAGAGAAAATCGGTGAAAGAGTTCTAATCTACTAATTATTTGACATATGGAGGATGAACAATGAATAAAAATAAGTTTGCACCTACCCCACCTATGGGTTGGAATAGCTATGATTATTATGATACAACTGTGAATGAAGAACAGGTTAAAGCTAACGCTGACTATATGGCAACTCATTTGAAAGAATTTGGATGGGAATATATAGTTGTAGATATACAATGGTATGCATATGATACAGGGACTCAAAGGGATAGACACCAATATATTCCATTCTGGAAGCTAGAAATAGATGAATATTCTAGGCTACTTCCTTGTCCGGAACGTTTTCCTTCCTCAGTTAATGGACAAGGCTTTAAGCCTTTGGCAGATTATATCCATAGCTTAGGACTTAAGTTTGGTATTCATATTATGAGAGGAATTCCAAGGATTTCGGCCCATAATCATATGAAGATATATGGTTCAGATAAGAAGGCTAATGAAATTGCTAATCCATCCTCAATTTGCGGATGGAATCCAGATATGTATGGATTGGAACCTGATATAGAAGGGACACAGGAATACTATGATTCTATCTTCCAACTATATTCAGAATGGGGTGTTGATTTTATTAAATGTGATGATATCTGCAGACATGATATGCAGTCCGCTGAGAAAGAGACCATAATGCTACATAAAGCGATACAAAACTCAGGACGCCCAATGGTTCTCAGTCTGTCACCTGGTCCTGCCATAATTAAAAAGGCATGGCATTATGAAAAGTATGCAAATATGTGGAGGATCACAGATGATTTATGGGATAGCTGGCCGCTTTTACTAAATATGTTTGAAAGATGCGAGCTATGGCAAAATCATGTGTCAGAAGGATGCTATCCGGACTGTGATATGCTACCACTAGGCTATGTCGGGAAGGGATTTGGAGAAGAGAGATATACAAGATTTACCAAAGATGAGCAAATAACTATGATGACCCTGTGGTGTATCTTTAGATCGCCCCTTATGATAGGGGCAGAATTGCCAAAGCTGGATTCATGGACGCTTAAGCTAATAACGAATAAGAGAGTATTACAGCTTTTAAGTAATTCGTTAGGAGCAAGACAGATTATGAGGGATAAGCATCAGGCAATTTGGTGTTCTAAGGATATCAATAATGACTCTTTATATCTTGCAGTTTTTAATCTGGCTGATGATGAGCGAAGGATTAGCCTACCATCTTATGAGATTGGATTAGATTCCTATAATGGATATATATTTGAGGAATTATGGTCTGATGAAAGCTTAAAGGGCTGTGAACAAGGTTTTGAAAGCAAGGTATTACCCCATGGTGCAAAGCTTTATGCAATTACAGAACTAACTGGGAGTTCTATATCCTAATTATAAATAATGAGCACTATAGAAGTTTTGTGTTTTGACAGAATTTTCTAATATATGAGCAAGGAGGCTATATAATGATCAGAACAGCGATTACGAAAAATGGTACAGTAAGGGGGATAGAAGCAGCAGACCCAAGAATTACTGCTTTTAAAGGAATTCCTTTTGCTGCCCCTCCCGTGGGAGAAAATAGATGGAAGGCTCCTGGGCCCTGCCCCAACTGGGAAGGTACACTGGAGGCCTATCGATTTGCACCTATTTCTGTACAGGATACACCTGGTATCGGTGATGATATTTATTGTAGGGAATGGCATGTAGATCCAGATATTGCAATGGATGAAGACTGTCTGTATCTTAATGTTTGGACTGGAGCCAAGAGTATAGAGGAGAAGCTGCCAGTGCTTGTTTGGTTTTTTGGAGGCGCTATGCAGTGGGGATATCCCGCAGAGATGGAGTTTGATGGAGAAAGGATTGCCAGAAGAGAAATTATCGTTGTGACGGTTAATTATAGGCTCAATGTGTTTGGTTTCCTGACACACCCAGAGATAACAGCAGAGTCTCCTGAGGCACCAGCTAATTTTGGAAATTTGGATCAGCAGGCAGGCCTAAAATGGGTCATCCAGAATATCAGTGCCTTTGGGGGTGATCCCAAGAATATCACCATTGCTGGTCAGTCTGCTGGTGGCGGAAGTGTTCTGGCTCAAATGACCTGCCCGGATAATTTTGGATTATTTCAAAAGGCCATTATACAAAGTGCAATGATTTATAGCCCCTATAAAGATACCCTTTTCGGAAATTTGCAGACCATTTCGGAGTCAGAGCAGCTTGGAATTAAGTTTTTTGATTTTATTGGAGTTAAGTCTCTAAAGGAAGCAAGGGAGCTAGATGCCTTCTATTTACGAGATAAGTACTCTCAGTTTTATAAAATTCATGGGATGATGTGGAATGTAATTGATGGTAAGTTTTGCATAGGAAATCCTCTTTCCCTTTATATGCAGAACAAGCATGCCATGGTACCAGTAATGTCTGGGAATACCTCCGATGAATTCCTAAATTCAATTCTTGCTGACACTGAGGAAGAATTTGTGGAGAAAGTCAAAGAATTATTCGGATCCCACTGGAAAGAATTCCTGAAGTTTGAAGAAGCCAGAAAGAAGGATGATAATAGATATGGTACGTTTTCCGGACTGGAAAGCACCATTAAGGGCCAGTTTTTGAATAATCAGGCTTCTGGTCTTGGGCAGAGCAACTATTATTATAGATTTGACGCTGATATCCCGGGATGGGACAATCCAGGTACATTTCATTCGGTTGATCTGTGGTTCTTCTTTGAGACTCTGGCAAAATGCTGGAGGCCATTTACAGGAAGGCATTACGACCTTGCTCATCAGATGTGCAATTACTGGTGTAATTTTATTAAGAACGGAGATCCCAATGGTAAGGATGCGTCTGGAGCTGAAATGCCGTATTGGGCCCCTTATACGAAGGAAACCCCTTGTGACATGGTATTTACTTCTCAGGGAGCGTGTCCGAAGACTGAGAAGGAGACACCATTTATCAAGTTCATGATTGAGAGGACCATAGAGGGATTGAAATAGTATAGCTGATTATAGTAAGATAAATAGTATAATAAAACAAACCGAGGTCAGTGATGCGACCTCGGTTTGTATTTAACCAGCAAGCTGGCTGCGCTCGGCGCGAGGCTTCCGCAAGCGAAATCCTTTCTTGCCCATATATAATTTGAGAAAGAGAAATGATAGATTAAGTAATAGTAAAATATAAACTGGAGCTTTTATTGATAATAGCTATTAATAATTCTTACGATACAATCGTTAAGATTTTCTACCTGATAATCACCAATAGTAGGTTCTAAGTGAGAACCACCAATACCACTATGATCTGTTAGGAAGGTATAAGTACCCCCTGTTAGTATAGCAGAACATCTTAAGAAGGTTTCGGTTTCCAAATCAACCCCGCTAGAAGCTATTGGAATAATTCGGATTCCCTGCTTTGCAGCTTCTGTAATCGTCTTATTCAGATTTTGATTTATCTGAGAATTGTTGCTGTGGGGGGGAGCATCAAGTATTAGGAATAATAGCTTTACACTATCAGCATTCCAACTATGGTTAAAAACGGCATCATTTAAAGCCTGATCAACTGCTTCGGGATAATCTCCGCCACCATCTGCATATTCTTCCATTAGCTGCCTTAAGGCTGTATCTAAATTAGAAGTAAATTCATTTGAATTAACAACATATAAATCACCCTTATCCCTATAGAAATTAACGCTAAAGCGTGTATTCTGATCGGCAACTCTTTTGGCAATATCATCAAATTCAACTTGAAGGTAAGTAAGCTCATCACCCATTGAACCAGTAGTATCAAATACAAACATTAAATCTAAGGATTTATTATTGATACTATCCGCTAAGGTTACAGTTACATCTTGATATTCCAAATGTTTTATCTGCTCGTTTGGAGATTGTTGTTCATCAGCAGCTACTTCTATAAGATCTTGACTAGCGGACTTTCCATTTTTAATAATATCTATTGAACTGGGAACTAACCCCTCATTAAAAATATTATAAAAAACATATGCTATTCCATTGTAATCTGAAACTGCTTCCCATATTACTTCCCCTGTATTGCTATTGAGTTTTATATTTGCATTCTTTACAGGGTTATTATCTTCACCAATTACAGATATTTTAATTCTCTTAATAGGGTTCATCTCAAAGCTAGGTAGTTTTAGCTGATTATTTGCAGCAAGGCTAGAAAAGAAGGCCCAATTGTCATTATCCTTCCATTCACCTGCTGTTAGTAGCCCGGCTGATATAGGAAGTTGTTGCTGTTTATCTGGTGGTTCAGGTAAGGCTATATCTTCTACAATTTCATAAGTTGAAGCTGGAATATCTTCTTTGGCAGTATCACTAATATCAGTAAAAGAACTTGTTTCTACTGATTCCGTAGCAACATCAGTCTCTACTATACTTTCAATGATGCTGGGCAGACTATCGCTAATTTTAATACCTTCACTAGCTTTTTCGTCACTAGCTTCATCACTAGCCTTATCAGTAGCTTTTAGATCAAAATCATCTGTAAAGCTATTTTTAGTTTCTACATCACCTGAAATATCTGTCTCTGCATCTTTAGTACCACATCCAGTAATCATAGTAATTGTTAATGTAATTAATAATAGAACGCTAATAATTCTCCTCTTCATAATTTGTCTCCTCCTTATAATTGCTAATCAGCCCCCGCTTTAATTTTTGCAATATATACAAACAATGTCTTTGCTGATTTAAATATTAGACGTTAGAATATTCAATTGGGTTCCATAATTTACTATGTAAGTAGTCAAGGCTAGTTAAACCAAGTTAAAGCAAGTAGATAAAGAAAAAAACCTTTATTATCTAAAAAGTGTTTTGTTAATAATTAAATTATGGTAGTATATGAATTAACTGCATATTTAGTTAAGGAGAGGATTGATAAAATGTCAAAAACACTTTATGAAAAAATATGGGATATGCACATTGTTGATCAAGAAGAAGGTAAGCCAGCTATTATATATATTGACCTTCACCTAGTGCACGAGGTAACTTCTCCTCAGGCATTTGAGGGTCTTCGTCTGGCAGGTAGAAGGGTTAGGCGACCAAGTCTTACATTTGCAACGATAGATCACAATGTACCGACGATTGAACGAACGAATATTAAGGATCCGATTTCCAGAAAACAAATTGAAACCTTAGAAGCTAATTGTAAGGAGTTTGGAATAAAGCTGTATGGTCTAGATAGTCCAAATCAAGGAATAGTCCATGTTATTGGTCCAGAGTTAGGATTGACTCAGCCAGGTAAGACCATAGTATGTGGTGATAGCCATACTTCCACTCATGGCGCTTTTGGTGCTCTTGCCTTTGGTATTGGAACAAGTGAGGTTGAACATGTATTATCAACCCAATGCCTCCATCAAAGTAAATCAAAAACCATGAATGTAGCTCTTAAGGGAGAACTACCCTGTGGAATGTCTGCAAAGGATATTATATTGGGAGTAATAAGTAAATATGGTACCGATTTTGGAACAGGATATGTTCTGGAATTTACAGGGGAAGCAATTAAGAAAACCTCTATGGAAGAGAGGTTGACAATCTGTAATATGTCTATAGAAGCTGGAGCAAGGGCTGGACTCATTGCCCCGGATCAAGTAACCTTTGATTATCTGAAGGGAAGAAAACATGCTCCATCCGGAGATGATTATGATATTGCAGTTGAAGGATGGAAGAAACTTGTGACCGACCCCGATGCAAAATATGACGCTGTTGTTGAATTTGACCTTAGCACTCTTGAACCTCAGGTTACATGGGGGACTTCTCCTGGCATGGGTGCAAGTATAACAGGTGTTGTTCCTTCTCCATCAGATTTTGATGATCTCGACAAACAAAATGCTTGTGAAAAGGCTCTGGAATATATGGGATTGGTACCAGGTACCCCTATTAATGAAATTCCTATTGATGTGGTTTTTATAGGTTCTTGTACAAATGGACGAATTGAAGATTTGAGGGCGGCTGCCCAGATCGCAAAAGATAGAAAAGTAAAAGAGGGAGTCGTAGCTTTGGTGGTGCCAGGTTCACAAAAGGTTAAAAAACAGGCAGAGGATGAAGGTCTAGATAAGATTTTTATTGATGCTGGTTTTCAGTGGCGTGATTCTGGATGTAGTATGTGTCTTGCCATGAACCCGGATTATTTGCAACCAAAAGAGAGATGTGCATCCACCTCCAATCGTAACTTTGAAGGACGTCAAGGTCGTGGAGGACGCACTCACCTTGTTTCTCCAGCTATGGCTGCTGCTGCCGCAATCACGGGGCACTTTATAGATATTCGTAATACTACCTTATTAGACAAGATGAAGGAGGTATAAATCATGAAGCCTTTTATGAATTTTACAGGACTTGTAATGCCTATGGATCGTACAAATATTGATACAGATGCTATTATACCCAAGCAATTCTTAAAGAGAATAGAGCGTAGTGGCTTTGGACAATATGCATTTTATGAATTTAGATATGATGAGAATAACAATCCAATCAAGGCTTCGGTATTCAATCAAGAACGCTATAAAGATGTATCTATCCTTATTGCAAGAGCAAATTTTGGTTGTGGATCATCAAGAGAACATGCCCCTTGGGCCTTGGCTGATTATGGATTTAAGGTAATTATAGCTCCAAGCTATGCAGATATATTCTTTAATAACTGCTTTAATAATGCTATATTGCCAATAAAGCTAGATAATAGCTTAATGGATGTTTTGTTTGATAACACTGAAATGATATCGGGATATAGCCTATCCATAGATTTAGAAAATCAAACGATATCTGATTATCAAGGATTTAAAGCTATATTTGATATCAGCGAATTTCATAAGCATAAGCTTCTTAATGGACTGGATGATATTGGGGTGACATTGCTTAAGGCAGAAAAAATTGATGATTATGAGAGAAAAATGGGGAATTAAGCTTAATTTAGGTTGTATTCTTGACAATTGTTACATTAATTAATATAATTTAGGAGAAGTTATCAGGAAGTAATATGATATTATTATTAATTTATGGGAGGATTATAAATGAGAAGAATAGGGGCTTTTTTATTAACGTTGATTTCTTGCTTGACTCTATTTAATTTTGGCTTAGAGGGCAATGGGGCAAACGCAGCTACAAAGGTTTCTTTGAGCGATGTTTATAAAGCATACGCTGAAGAATTAGCAAGTACAACTACCAATGCAAAATCATTTGGAGTTAAGGACATTAACAAAGATGGCATACCTGAAGTATTAGTAAATGATTCTAGTGCAATATTGAGTTATAAGAATGATAAAAGTGTATGGGTATGGAATAGCAAGGTATTAAGTGATATGTATTATTCAGAAAAAACCGGCAATATTTTATACCATCATTCATATAACAATACCGATGAATGGGTTATTTATGCAATTGACTTAGATCAAGGCGCAGGTTTGGTTTTAGTTGATAGTTATACTAATAATAATGGCACATATTTGCGTGGAGGCAAAAGCTCCTCAAAAAGCTTGGTTAATGCTGCTTTAGACAGATTAGTTCCAAATAAAGAAATTCTAGATACCCCTTATGAAAATTCAAAGGAAAACAGGGATAAATATCTGTCTCCTGTACAATTAAATAAGTCTAAACTAACTGTATATGCTGGTGGTGCAAAAAGCAAATTAATTGTTGAAGGGACAGAAAGTACTATAACATGGTCTTCTAGTGATAAGACAATTGCAAGGGTTACAAAAAATGGAAATGTGTATGGGCTAAAAGCTGGTAAATGTACAATAAAGGCTATAATTGATGGTAGATCAGTTAAATGCGAGGTTACAGTTAAGAAGATAAAATTAAATAAAACTAGTATTACATTAAAGCCAAAAGCTACATATCAGTTAAAGTTAAATGGAGTTAAGGAAGGTATAAAATGGAGCACTAGTAAGAAGTCTATAGTAAAGGTGTCTAAGGCTGGAAAGATTACTGCTGTGAAAAAGGGCACTGCTACCATTAAAGCCACTGTAAATGGTGTCACCTACAAATGTAAGGTGACGGTAAAATAGAATAGCAAAAGAAACTCATTCCTGTTAGAGGTTAAGCTACAGGCTACAATTATAATAGGTAAGAAAATAATATATGAATATATAGATATCTGAAGACAATAAAAGTAAATTGTTTTCAGATATCTTTTTTAATATAATAGGAAAGTTCGTCCTATTATATTAAAAAAGCTCCGCAAGGATGCGCACTCGCGCGTTTTGTATTTAGCTAGCAAGCTGGCCGCGCTAGGCGCGAGGGATTAGCCAGCGAAAACCTTTCTTGTAATTTGATTCATATCACTTCTTTTTAAAAAGTCTTCTGTTATTATATGGTTAAATCAAACAAACCAAAAAAGAGAGGAGTATAATATGAAAAATTTTAACAAGGCAATTAAAGATAACCTAAAGAAATTAGAACAGTATGTACCTATTGTAGATCGTGTTCATGGGGGAGGCCATCCAGAATTCCATGATGTACGCAGAATATTCGAGGATATTAAAGTAAAAGTAAACAAAGCAGGTGCCGACAAACCTGAATTGGAGAATGAATTTAAGCAGCTAAGAGAAATCACTGACAATTATTCTGTACCTGATGATGTATGCGATAGCTATGAGGCAGTCTTCAATATGCTTTCTGAAATAGATGAAGCTTACCAGGGGTAATCTGATTGTAGCTTACAAACTATAGATTGAAGGGAGGAGCAAAATGCAAAAGCATATGAACCATATATTGGGTAAAAAAAATCAAATAACATTAATTAGTGGTATATTAATTGCCCTTGCCTTTATTACTAGGTGGACTACTGGCAATATGGATATTTTTACTTGGGCTTTAATAATAGCTTCTATATTAGGTCTTATACCTATAGCTATTCAAGCAATACAAGCCTTAAGAGTAAAGGTAGTAAGCATCGATGTTTTAGTTACAATCGCTGTTATAGGAGCATTCCTAATTAATAACTATGAGGAGTCAGCTATAGTTACATTTCTATTCTTATTCGGTGCATACTTAGAATTACGTACACTTAATAAGACACGATCAGCCATAAAAGCACTTACTGAAATGGCACCGGAGAGTGCCCTTAGGAAGATGGAGGACGGTGAGTTCGAAGAGGTTGAGGTCGACGAAGTGGATGTTGGCGATATGCTTCTTGTAAAAACAGGTGCAAAGGTTCCTGTTGATGGTACTGTTATAAATGGTAAAGGACATATTAATGAAGCCAGCATTACAGGGGAATCCCTTCCTGTTGGAAAAGAAAAATATTCAAAGGTATATGCCGGTACTATCTTAGAAAATGGAACTATTCAGATAGTTGCAGATCGTGTTGGCGAAGATACAACCTTTGGGAAAATAATAGAATTGGTGGAGGAAGCTCAGGATTCAAAATCGGCAGCAGAGCGTTTTATTGATCGTTTCTCAAAATATTACACACCAGCTGTACTGGTATTATCATTTGTAGTATGGTTAATATCAAGAGACATTGAGCTAGCTATAACAATTCTGGTTCTTGGTTGCCCTGGAGCATTAGTTATCGGAGTTCCTGTATCTAATGTAGCAGGAATCGGAAATGGAGCACGTCATGGAATATTACTAAAGGGTAGTGAGGTTATAAATGATTTCAGCCGTGCTGATACAATGATTTTTGATAAAACAGGTACACTAACTCAAGGAAATCCAGCAGTTATAGAAACAGAATATTATACGGAAAATGAGGATGAGGTACTGGCTTATCTTGCAAGTATAGAACGTGAATCGGATCATCCCTTGTCAAAGGCAGTTTTGCAGAAAATAGGTGATACAAGCAATTTCACTGTTGAAAATACAGAGGTTGTTAAGGGTGGAGGAATTGTTGCCCAAGTAGATGGCCACAGAGTGGCAGTGGGCAATGTTGCCTTAATGCAAAGAGAAAATGTTGTACTTAATGAAAAAGCTAATGAAGATGTAGCTAGCTTTGAGAAAAATGGTAACTCCCTTGTATTAACATCCGTTGATGGTAAGCTTATGGTGCTAATGGGTGTTCGTGATCAGATAAGACCAGGAGTTAAGGAGAATCTTAAGAAACTAAAAAGCTTAGGTGTTAAGAATCTTATTATGCTATCTGGTGACAACCAGGGAACTGTAGATATTGTAAGTCGTGAACTGGGATTAACCGAGGCCCGGGGGAACATGCTTCCTGAAGATAAAGCTGAGTATCTTAAGAAGTTAAAGGAAAGAGGTCATATTGTTGCTTTCATTGGAGATGGTGTTAATGATAGTCCATCACTGGCTTTGGCAGACATAGGTGTTGCTATGGGAAGTGGAACCGATATAGCTATTGAGACATCAGATGTAGTGTTAATGAACTCTGATTTTGGCAGGCTCCCTCATGCACTAGGATTAACAAAAGCGATATCGAACAACATGAAGCAGAACATCCTAATAGCAATAGGCGTTGTCTTGGTTCTACTTGCTAGTGTATTCTTAAGTGAATGGATGAATATGTCCATAGGTATGTTAGTACATGAAGCAAGTATATTGATTGTAATTATTAATGGTATGAGGCTGCTACGTTATCGCCTAAATAAAAAAATAAAGCATGATATAGTATGATTACACATATTATATCATGCTTAACACAACAATACATTTTGTAGCACATTAAAGTTTGTGTAGGAAGGAGATTAATATGAAAACAGCAACAATCCAATTAGAAACCTTAACATGTCCATCATGTATGCAAAAGATTGAAGGTGCAGTAAAAGCCTTAGAGGGCATCGACAAAGATACTTTAAAGGTTTTATTTAACTCAAGCAAGGTAAAGGTGAATTTTGATGAAGATAGGCTAGCAATAGATAAAATTGAAAATGCTATTACCAATATGGGGTATCAGATTATTAAGTCCAAGGTGAAATAAGTCTTCACCTACCCCACTTAATTACTATATACGAGTTTTTGCTTATGATTGGACTCTTTTGTTATATATCAATCTTGTGACTCCACTGTATTCTACTGCTTTCAATACTGAGTAAAATAAAATAGTTTCAATAGGTAACATAATTAGTAATTTGATTAATCTTGGAACAAGAATAGCAAAGAAGCTCATTCCTGTTAGGGAAATAAGCCATAGGGTGGATAGAAGAAGACCAACAACAATTATGTTTGCTATATTTGCAAAAACAATTCGAATTATTCGAACGGGTTTTTTGTATAATATCAAGCCATATATAATTCCGGATAATATTGAATTAAGTGTAAAGCCTGGGTGAAAGGTACCAGTAGGCTTAACGATAAAGGTTAATATATCCATGACTGCACCATAAGTTCCCCCTACAAAGGGTCCAAATAAATAAAAGATAAATTGGTTGGGGAGGAATGAAAAACCTATTTTCAGGTACTCTGTAACCATTACTGTTAAAGCACCTAGAACAATAGAGATAGCTCCAAACATGGCTGCTAAGACGACACATTTTACATTTTTAAGTTCAGCGCAAGATTCTTTGAATAAAGATATGATTTTTTGCATAAAAAAATTACCTCCTTTGCAATGTCCATCTACTACAATAAGAGATAAAATCAATAAATAATACATGATTATCTGGTATGTAGCAGCGGGATGCGAATAATGTACCGCAAGTTTCCTTTTCGTCCAGCTGACAACTCCCCGTTCAACTGGCACTTAACGCACACAATTCTACTCTGCTTATTTAATTTATAGTATATCTAGTATAACATATTTTTTTTGTTTTACCACATAATTTTACAAAAATAATAACTAATATTTTTGAAATAATTTCTAGATTTTGATCAAAATTAATAAATTATAGGTAGAAATTAAAAAAGATAAATTATAAGTTGAAATCAAAAGTAATAAATACAAGTTTGAGGTTGTTACAGATGAATTAATTCAACATGTAACAACCTCATTTTTATTTAGCCCTGAAAATCTATAACATTCAACCATTTGTGTAAGAATACCTTTTCTTCTTCAGAGGTTGATTTTAGATACTGTTGTGCTGCAACAATTGGCAGCCATTTTTGAACATATTGAAGAGCAGTATCACTCTTTTTGCAGAAGAGCTTAACATAGCGATTAGCAAGCTCAGGATTATATAATGTCATTTTTAGATATGTTGTAGCCACATCTCCACTGGCATTTCCCTGTGTAGCATGGGACCAATCCAGAATATATGATCCAGAATCATTAATAATAATATTAGATGGAAGAAAGTCTCCGTGACAAAGCTTTGTGTGCTTGGACATACTATCTAAACGGGTTAATAATTCATATTTAGTTGTGGCATCCAGATCTTTAATACTCTGAATTTGGCGAGCTAATTTATCCTTTAATTTGTTTAGCAGGGGTGCTGTCTTAGTGTGCATCTCTATCTGAAGATCAACAAATAATTCTAGTAGCTCGTCAGATTTATCAGGATTTTCCTTGAACATCTCATCAAGTGTCTTTCCAGGAATATAGTCCATAGTAATGCTCCAGCAGCCATCAATATTACCAACAGCGCGGATGTTAGGAATCTTTAAACCTGTTTCCTCAACTCGGGATTGATTCAAGGCTTCATTTAAGATCATAGATTTTGGATAACCTTTTTCAAATATTTTAATTACAGTATCGTCAACATGATATATTTTTTTATTGGTACGAGTTGCTAATACTTGACCTAGCTTCATAATGATATCCCCTTTCAATTCTTAAAATGTTTTGTTTCTTTACCAAGAGGTTGATTTTTCCTTACTGCTTATACCTATTATCATAATTATAACAGATATCCTATTTTTTTCTTTATAATTCTTATTTACCATAGTAAGCTCTAAGATACATTTCCTTTAATTCACTCATTAATGGATATCTAGGATTAGCTCCTGTACACTGATCATCAAAAGCTTGTTCAACCATTTCGTCCAAGGATTTTAAGAAGGACTTTTCATCAACACCATATTCTTTAATAGTTTTTTTGATTCCAACAGTTTCCTTAAGATTATCAATGGCAACCAAAAGTTTATTGAAGGTATCCATATCATCCTTGCCTGTAATTCCAATAAAGTTGGCTACCTCGGTATAGCGTTCTAAGATGTTAGGGTATTCATATTGTGAGAAGGCACCCATCTTAGTAGGCTGTTCGGATATATTGAACTTCATTACTTCATTAATTAAAAGGGAGTTGGCAATACCATGGGGCAAGTTGTGGAATGCACCTAATTTGTGTGCCATGGAGTGGCAGACACCAAGGAATGCATTTGCAAATGCCATACCAGCTATGGTAGAAGCGTTAGCCATTTTTTCTCTTGCCTTTACATTACTTCCGTCTTCATATGCTGTAGGTAAGAACTTAAATATATTCTTTATTGCTGTTAATGCCAAACCGTCAGTATAATCAGTTGCCAGCATGGAGGCATAGGCTTCAAGAGCATGGGTTAATGCATCAATACCAGAAGCACTGGTTAAGGATTTTGGCTGTGACATCATATTATCTGTATCTATAATTGCCATATTTGGCAGTAATTCATAGTCTGCTAAAGGATATTTTACGCCACTAACCCCATCTGTTATAACTGCAAAAGGTGTGACCTCTGAGCCTGTACCGGAGGAGGTTGGAATTGCTACGAAATAAGCTTTTTCCCCCATTTTAGGGAAGGTATATATTCTCTTTCGAATATCCATAAAGCGCATGGCCATATCCATAAAGTCTACTTCTGGGTGCTCGTACATGAGCCACATAATTTTTGCTGCGTCCATTGGTGAACCACCGCCAAAGGCAATAATCACATCAGGTTCAAAGGAAGCCATGGCTTTTGCTCCCTCTTTAGCACATGCTAGAGTTGGATCTGGTGTTACATCATAGAAGCATGTATAGGCAATTCCCATAGAATCTAACTTATCAGTGATAGGTTTTACATATCCGTTTTTGTACATGAAATTATCAGTAACGATAAAGGCCTTCTTTTTACCCATAATGGTGCCTAGCTCATCAAGAGCAACTGGCATACTTCCCTTTTTAAAATATACTTTTTCTGGAGCTCTAAACCAAAGCATGTTTTCTCTCCTTTCGGCAACTGTTTTTATATTTAGTAAGTGCTTTACACCGACATTATCAGAAATAGAGTTGCCTCCCCAAGAGCCACAGCCTAAGGTTAGGGATGGAGACAATTTAAAGTTGTAAAGGTCACCAATTCCACCTTGTGCAGCAGGAGTATTGATTAGTATACGGCATGTTTTCATTGCCTCAGAATACTTGGCTATTTTTTTGGTTTCATTAGTATTAATAAAAAGTGAGGAGGTATGGCCATAACCACCATCAGCTACAAGCTGCTCGGCCTTATTAATAGCTTCATCAAAGGTCTTAGCTTTATATAAGGCTATAACAGGAGATAGTTTTTCATGTGCAAACTCTTCAGAAATATCTACACTTTCAACTTCACCAATTAATACCTTTGTATTCTCAGGTACTTTTACATCAGCTAATTTGGCTATAGTATAAGCGGACTGACCTACAATTTTAGCATTAAGTGAGCCATTAATTATTATAGTCTTTCTTACTTTTTCAACTTCCTCAGGCTTTAATATATAGCATCCTCTATATGCAAATTCTTCTTTAACTTCCTTATATATGCTGTCTATAACGGTTACAGACTGCTCTGATGCACAAATCATTCCATTATCAAAAGTCTTTGATACTATAATAGAGCTTACTGCCTGCTTGATATCAGCAGTATCATCAATTATTACTGGGGTATTGCCAGCACCAACACCTAAAGCGGGTTTGCCTGAGGAGTATGCGGATTTTACCATACCTGGACCACCGGTCGCAAGTATTGTATCAGAATTTTTCATAACTTCATTTGTAAGCTCAAGAGAGGGAGTGTCAATCCATCCAATAATACCCTTGGGCGCTCCAGCAGCAACAGCAGCATCCAATACAATCTTAGCAGCAGCAATAGTACATAGCTTTGCTCTTGGATGTGGTGATAAAATAATTGCATTTCTTGTTTTTAGTGCTATTAATGTCTTGAAAATAGCTGTGGAGGTAGGGTTAGTGGTAGGAATAACAGCAGCAATCAATCCAATTGGATTAGCTATTTTCTTAATTCCATAGGCCTTATCCTCTTCAACTACACCACAGGTCTTGGTATCCTTGTATGCATTATATATATATTCAGAAGCATAATGGTTCTTTATTACCTTATCCTCTACGATTCCCATTCCGGTTTCTTCTACAGCCATCTTGGCAAGAGGAATTCTTTGCTTGTTGGCGGCCACAGAGGCTGCGAAGAAGATTTTGTCCACTTGTTCTTGTGAATAAGATGCAAATATTTTCTGAGCTTCTTTCATTTCACTTATTTTAGCCAGAAGAGCATCTACTGTATCAATTACAGTTGTTTGCTTGTTTTCTACATAACTAACTGTAGCATCTTTTTTTGCCATATAAATATCCTCCTAAATATATTAAAGTGCAATTGTTAATATTTTAACAATTAAAATTATAATACATCAAATGATTTATGTCAATAAATTAAAATCAACAAAAAATATTATGAAAATATGAATTTAACAGTAAAAGTATACACTGTATTAGGAATAATGAAGAATAAATTGGAAATAGCCCATAAGAAAAGGATTCTTTTAGAC
>CAZMYP010000044.1:0-19364 GCA_964570535.1 uncultured Herbinix sp. | reverse complement strand
AACTAATCGTTGATGGCAGGATACACCCCGCAAGAATCGAAGAAATGGTTGAAAAGGCTCAAAAAGAAGTTGAAGTTATGATACGTGAAGCTGGTGAGGCTGCCTCCTTGGAGGTAAGTGTACATGGTATTCATCCAGAATTAATTAAGCTTCTTGGTAAAATGAAATTTAGGACAAGTTATGGTCAGAATGCTTTAAAGCATTCAATAGAAGTATCTATTATATCTGGTTTATTAGCCAGCGAAATAGGAGTTGATATAAGACTTGCAAAACGTGCAGGATTATTACATGATATCGGCAAATCTGTTGACCATGAAATTGAAGGAACACATGTCCAAATTGGTGTGGATTTATGTAGAAAATACAAAGAATCACCTGTAGTTATCAATGCAGTAGGTTCACATCATGGAGATGAAGAATCTCAATCCTTAATTGCTTGTATTGTTCAGGCAGCTGATACGATTTCAGCAGCTAGACCAGGTGCAAGACGTGAGACCTTAGAAACATACACCAACAGACTGAAACAATTAGAAGATATTACTAACGGCTTTAAAGGGGTAGATAAGTCCTTTGCCATTCAGGCAGGTAGAGAAGTGAGAGTTATGGTAGTACCGGATCAGATAAGTGATGCAGATATGGTATTATTGGCTCGTGATTTATCAAAGAGAATTGAAGATGAATTAGAGTATCCTGGACAGATTAAAGTTAATTTAATTAGAGAATCCAGAGTAACAGATTATGCAAAATAATTATCCTAAGGGGTGTCGGCTTTGCCGACGCCCCTTATTTCTGATTATTAGTCAAATTGCACAACAATTCCTCTGCACACGGACACATGATGCCAGTAGAAAATACTTTTATAAAAAAAGTTGATATTTTTGTTGCATTTTAAAATAAATTATATTACAATGATATTTAAATTCTTGAAAAGGGAAAATAAAGTAACGAGGACGGTGCAATATGGCATTAACATTATCTAAGAAGGCTATGGCAGTAAAGCCTTCATCTACATTAGCGATTACTGCAAAGGCCAATGAAATGAAAGCAAATGGTATAGATGTAGTGGGATTTGGTGCAGGAGAACCTGATTTTAATACTCCTGATAATATCTGCGAGGCAGCTGTAACGGCATTACACAATGGCTTTACAAAGTATACTCCTGTGGCAGGTACTTTAGAGCTTCGCAAGGCAATAAGCGAAAAGTTTAAACAGTTTAATAATATTAATTATGAGCCTGATCAAATAGTAGTAAGTAACGGTGGAAAGCATTCCTTGACTAATGTATTTTCTACAATACTAAATCCTGGTGATGAGGTGATAATTCCATCTCCCTACTGGTTAAGTTATCCTGAAATAGTTAGATTAGCTGATGGTATTCCCGTATATGTTAGGGCTGATAAGTCTCAAAGCTATAAAATATCTGCAAAGCAGCTTGAGCAAGCCTGTACAGATAAGACAAAGGCTTTAATTTTAAACTCTCCTAATAATCCAACAGGCATGGTTTATACCAGGGAAGAGCTTGAAGCAATTGCAGAGGTAGCTGTGAGGAAGGATATATATGTGGTTGCAGATGAAATGTATGAGCATCTTATTTATGGGGATGAAACTCATATAAGTATAGCTTCTTTAAATGAAGATATATACAAACGAACCATTACCTGTAGTGGAGTATCAAAGAGCTATTCTATGACAGGTTGGAGAATTGGTTATACAGGTTCATCTAAAGAGCTTGCTAAGCTTATGAGTAGTGTTCAAAGTCACCAGACCTCCAATCCTAACTCAATTGCACAAAAGGCAGCCTATGAAGCAATTACAGGCTCTCAAGAATTTGTCTCGGCAATGAAGAGTGAGTTTGAAAAGCGTTTAAATTATATGGCTGATCGAATTGTAGAAATGAAATATATATCAGCGATAAAGCCTCAAGGAGCATTTTATCTATTTGTTGACATTAGTGAGGTTTTAAATAAATCTTATGAGGGCAAACAAGTGGGAGATGTTGATAACCTTGCTAAAATCCTTATTGAGAATTATCAAGTAGCAGTTATTTCCTGTGATGATTTTGGCTTTGCTGATCATATTCGCCTTTCTTATGCAATTTCTATGGAGGCAATTAAAAAGGGATTAGATAGAATTGATGCATTTTTAGGGGAATTATCTTAGTAGAATAATGAATATCTATACTTTTATTATGTTAAATGATGAAGTTAAATAGTAAATTTAAGCTCGTAAAGCTTTCTGAATAAAAGCTTGCGAGCTTTCTTGTGCTTACATAACATAAATATCAAATAGAATATTTGATATTTATGTTAAAACACTACCTAATTTTTATAATTTATGATATATTCAAGATAAGGATTTTTGTTTTTATAAATTAGTAAATAGAAAGAGGTATTTTTATGGATTCGTTTGGATTTATTGGTGTGGGAAATATGGGTTCAGCAATATTAAATGCTTCATATAGAACCTTTGGACAAGATAATATTTTCTATTATGATCAAGACCAGGTGAAATGTACAGCTATTAATGAACAGCTTAATATTGGATCAGAGAAAGATAATATTTCAGTGGTGGACAAATGTAAGTATATAGTAGTAGCTATAAAGCCGCAGTATATTTTTGGGGTTTTGGCAGAAATAAAGGAAGCGGTTACAGCAGAACATATTGTAATATCAATTGCTGCTGGAGTAAGTATCGACTCTATCAAAGCTATACTAGGAGCTTCCACCAGGGTAGTTAGAGCTATGCCCAATACCCCTGCACTTATTTCAAAGGGATGTACTGGTGTATGTTTTTCTTCAGATGCATTTCAAAAGAGTGAGAAGGATATTTTAGATAGATTCTTTAAGTCCTTTGGATTATATGATGTATTTAGTGAGGATTTGATGAACGCAGTGACATGTGCAAGTGGAAGCTCACCGGCCTATGTATATGCCTTTATAGAGGCTATGGCGGATAGCGTGGTAAGCCTTTCCATACCTCGTGACAAAGCATATACGCTTGTTGCTCAGGCTGTCATGGGTGCAGCATCAATGGTACTTGAGACAGGAGAGCATCCTGCTAATCTTAAGGACCGGGTATGTTCTCCAGGTGGAACAACCATAGCTGCTATAAAAGCATTAGAGGAGAATGGTTTTAGAGGTTCCATAATGAAAGCTACCGATGCTTGCTACAAGAGGGCCACAGAATTATCATCTGATAAATAGTAATACATATTTAATATATGGCTATGGAGGTTGTAATGCATAAGTTTAATAGGACTAAGAGAGAATTAGCCTTTAAGGGAAGAATAGTTGATTTTTATAGTGATACTATTGAAATAGATAATAATAGACAGGTAGTATTTGACTTTATTGATCATAAGGGCGCAGCTGCTCTGATTCCTGTAGATAAGGATGGACATATCCTTATGGTTCGTCAGTATAGAAATGCAATTGATAGCTATACCCTTGAGATCCCTGCAGGGGGTTTAAATCCTGGAGAGGACTTTTTAACATGTGCAATAAGAGAGTGTGAGGAAGAAATTGGTTACAAGCCAAATAATGTGCAGCACCTAATTGATCTACATACAACGGTGGCATTTAGTAATGAAATGATAAAGGTGTATTATTCCACTGATCTCACCAAATCCAATCAAAATCTTGACGAGGATGAGTATGTGAATATAGAACGCCATTCCTTACATAACTTAATTTTAATGATTTATGAGGGTAAGATTACGGATTCTAAGACAATATCAGCCCTACTTGCTTATAATACAAAAACAGATTTTATTAATTAGCTTGTTCTATTTGAAAAATCCCATCATATCTATTTATAGACAATATAAGGGAAAGAGTGTGTAGTTCATTACTTGTCTATCAATATATTAAGGTGGGATGTTTATGAAGCTTTTAGGTTTAAAGATTCAGAAGTTAAATGTGATTCAGATTTCTATATTCCTTATGATTATAGGTTTGCTATTGGGTGTCTTATCAGCCAATATGTTTCAATCCTACTATTATGACAAAATGATGAACTACAATAATCTTATATTTTCAGAAATTGCTAGTAAGAATATTGATTATTCAGGCTTATTTATATATATATTAAATAATAACTTTAGAGAATTTATAGCCTTTTGGTTACTTTCCATTACGATTCTGGGAATTCCATATATAGTTATAAAGCTTATAACCACATCGTTCTCTATCGGTTTTTTTATTTCTGCAATTGCAATGCAATATGGATTTAAAGGAATTTTGATAATTCTATCATATGTATTTCCCCATGGTATAATTTATCTTCCTGTAATATTATTGTGTTTATATAAGGGCTATGGTCTTAGCAGGTCAATTTATTATGAAAATAGAAATTATATGGGAACCATCCTTAAGCAATTAAAATCGTATTTACTCTTATGGATGTTTTTATCTGTTCTTTTAATACTAGGAAGCTTCTTAGAGGCATATTTTGGCTCATTTTTTATTAAGAAAACCCTAGGCTTATTTACATAAAAGATTATTCCATAAGTTTATCATAGTTTTATATAATGAGAAGCAATTGAGGAGGTTGTAAATGAAGCAACAGATTGAGGATTTTACTGGATATCTTAAGGAAGTAAAGCAGGCTTCAAAAAACACTATCAGTGCTTATCAGAATGACTTAAGGAAGCTAGAATCCTATCTTAGCTTACAAGGGGTTAGCAAAGCTTCTAAAATTACAGAGACAAGCTTAAATTCTTTTATATTATCCCTGGAAAAGGATGGCATGTCTCCAGCGTCTGTATCCAGGTGTATTGCCTCTATTAAGGCATTTTTAATATTTATGCTTAAAAAGGGTTGTATAACAGGAGACCCATCAGAGCGTATTAAACCCCCACGGGTTATTAAGAAGGCTCCTCAAGTCTTAGAGGAGGACAAGATTTTGGCACTGCTTAATCAGCCCAATATTAATAGCGCCAAAGGAATTAGAGATAAGGCAATGCTGGAGCTTTTATATGCTACTGGTATGAAGGTATCGGAGCTTCTTAATCTAAGGATTTCTAATGTTAATATATCTGGAAGATTTCTTATCTGTGGCGATAAGCAGGAGCGGAGTATACCATTTGGAGCAGAAGCAACGAATTCTCTTAAGGCTTATTTAGATATTAGAGAAAAACAATTAAGTAAAAAGGGTAAGGAATACCTTTTCTTAAATATTCAGGGGGAGCCATTAAGCAGACAGGGATTTTGGAAGCTTCTTAAGGGGTATGCACAAGAAGTAGGTATTATAGATGTAAATCCTAATATGATTCGTCATTCCTTTGCTTCCCATATGATATGCAATGGGGCAGATATAGGAGTAGTACAGAAATTTCTTGGACATACAGATATCAGCACTACACAGCTGTATCTTGCTCATAACTATCAAAACAGCCGGGAGGTGTACTTAAAAACTCATCCAAGGGCCTAAGAATGCGTACTCGCGCGTTTTGTATTTAGCCAGCAAGCTGGCCGCGCTCGGCGCGAGGGTTTCGCAAGCGAAACCCCTTCTTGTATAAATTTTGATTTATAAATGATCTGCTATGGTATATAATAGCTTTTCTGATTCTTCCCATCCAAGACATGCATCTGTTATGGATTTACCATATACATGGCCTGATACCTTCTGGCTACCACTTTCAATATAGCTTTCTATCATTACACCCTTAACCAAGCCTGCAATATCAGGGTTTAGTCTGCGACTATGAAGGACCTCTTTTATAATTCGCGGCTGTTCTGAAAATACTTTATTGGAATTTGCATGATTTGCGTCTACAATCGTTGCAGGATTCTGAAGAGCTCTTTCCTGATACATATTAAGAAGGAGAGTAAGATCCTCATAATGATAATTGGGTATTGATTGGCCATGCTTATTAACTGCACCTCTTAGGATTGTATGGGCCAGGGGATTACCTGATGTTTTAACCTCCCATTTGCGATAGAGGAAGGTGTGACTAGCCTGGGATGCAACTACTGAATTTAACATAACTGAAAAATCACCACTGGTTGGATTCTTCATCCCTGCTGGTATGTCCATTCCACTTATAGAAAGCCTGTGCTGTTGATTCTCTACTGAACGGGCTCCAACTGCAACATAGGAAAGAATATCCTCTACATAAGGCCAATTTTCTGGATAAAGCATTTCATCCGCTACAGTAAGTCCTGTTTCAGCAATAGCACGGAGATGCATCTTTCTCATAGCAATTAAGCCTTCTTGTAGATCTGGTTTTTTTTCAGGATCAGGTTGATGGACTATACCTTTGTAGCCTTCTCCAGTTGTCCTAGGCTTATTTGTATATATTCTTGGTATAATTAATAATTTATCAGCTACCTTCTCTTGTACTCTTGCAAGTCTTGATATATAGTCGCATACAGCATCTTCATGATCTGCTGAGCATGGTCCAATAATTACAAGAAATTTATCGGAATTTCCAGTAATAATATCCTTGATTTCTTTATCCCGTGCTTTTTTTCTTATTACATCATTTGCAGGCAAGGGATAAGACTTTAATAATTCTTTTGGCGAAATTACTTCTCTTATGAATTCAAAGCTCATATTTGATCTCCCTTCTCAATTTTATTTATTGTATAATTTATTATAAGGTTAGTCAATGCTGATATTTAATAAAGTAATAAATAGTAATGAATAATATTAGGAAAAGAGATATAATATAAATAACCATTATAATGATTGGAGTGATGCCAGATGCAAATGTATGATTTAATTAATAAAAAGAAGAATAAGGTTGAACTTTCTAAGGAAGAAATTGAATTTATTATTGAGGGATATACAAAGGAATCTATACCTGATTATCAAATGTCAGCATTTTTAATGGCTGTATGTTTAAATAAAATGAGTCATAAAGAAACAACAGACTTTACTATAGCAATGGCTAATAGTGGTGATAATTTGGATTTGTCGGCAATACATGGTATTAAGGTGGACAAGCACAGTACAGGAGGAGTGGGAGATAAAACCTCCTTGGTATTAAGTCCTATGGTTGCAGCACTTGGTATTCCTGTTGCCAAGATGTCCGGTAGAGGCCTGGGGCATACAGGGGGAACCATTGATAAGCTTGAAAGCTTCCCAGGGTTTTCAACTAATATATCCTCTGAACAATTTATTAATAATATTAACAGTATTAAGCTGGCTATAGTTGGTCAGACTGCTAATCTAGCTCCTGCAGATAAGAAGATATATGCCTTAAGAGATGTTACTGCAACTGTGGATAATATTTCTCTTATAGCATCTAGTATAATGAGTAAGAAGATTGCATCTGGAGCAGATGTAATTGTTCTAGATGTTAAAACCGGTAGCGGTGCCTTTATGAAAAGCTATGAGGAGTCCCTTGCTTTAGCCAAGGAAATGGTTCAAATTGGAACATTGGCCGGAAAACCAACCTATGCTGTTATTACTGATATGAACCAGCCCCTAGGTAGAGCAGTTGGAAATGCGCTTGAGATTAAGGAAGCCATAGAGACACTCTGTGGGAAGGGTCCGGAGGATTTGCTGGAAGTTAGTATTACTTTGGCTTCTTATATGCTTCTTGGTGCAGGTAGAGTAAATACCCCCGAGGAGGGAAGAACATTATTACTTGATACTATTAAGAACAAAACCGCACTAGATAAAATGGCTGAATTTATTGGTGGCCAGGGTGGTGATAGTGAATTTGTCTATAAGCCAGAGCTATTAAAATCAGCATCTATTTCTTATGATGTAAAATCACCTTCTGATGGTTATGTGAAGGAAATTCGAACTGATGAGATTGGAATGGCTTCACTATTATTGGGTGGTGGAAGAAGGACAAAGGACAGTGAGATTGATTTGAGCGTAGGACTTATAATCCACAAAAAGCTGGGAGATAAGGTTTCAAAGAATGAGACCCTTGCGACCTTGTATGCAAATGATGATACAAAGAGAAAGGAAGCTAAAAAGAGACTTATAAATGCCTATCTTATTGACAAGGATAAACCTGTGCTTAATCCATATGTTTATAGTGTGGTAACCAGGGATGGAGTTAAAGATATAAGTAAGAATTGATAAACACTTTTGAATATGAATTCTAATTCGGCATGGCCTGGTATATATTACCTACTGTGTCGAATTTTTTTCTGATTTGGCTAAGATTTAAAATCCAATTGCAAGAGTTCAGTTTGAGGGATGGATGTCATAAGATATAGATAAAGTATTATGCCATAAAAAAGCTAAACATTTTAATTTTGGTGGCAAGGGAGAGATAATGAATAAGTCTAATACTAACAATTTTATATTTAATAAGCTATTTAAAATGTTTATAATATTACTAATCATTCTTTTATTATTATTATACTTATTTCGAAATACAGGATTTTTTCATCAAAAAATAATCATACTACCCTTTAGCCTTCATCTTAATAAGAAAGAAATATATCTGGTTAAAGGTGAGGAATCAAGATTATTTGTATATGGCATTAATAAGAGGGTTTCTTATCTTTCCACTAATTTTAGGGTGGCAGGTGTGGACTTTGCTGGCAGGGTATTTGCCTATAAGACTGGAAAAGCATTTATTATAGCAAAGGTGGATGGCAAGAGATTAAAATGTCGAGTTAAGGTAATAGATATTAATAAGAGACAACTTAGTCTAAGGACAGGTGATAGCTATCATATAAAGCTTAAAGGCCCGGCATATTTTGCAAAATATAAAAGCAGTAATTCCTCTGTAGCAGAGGTAAATATCTTTGGTAGGGTGAAGGCTAAAAAGCCTGGGAAAGCTACTATAAGAGTTTATATTAAGGGTAAAATAATTAAATGCAAGATAAGAGTCAAATAAAGTATAATTTTATAGACAAATTTATGTAAGGATTGGTCTAAAATCCTATAGCATGGATTAAAATATTAATAATAGCATTTTAATGGAGTATAAGTATGAAAAGAATAAGGGGCTTTCTAATTTTATTATCTATTATCCTTTTATTACCCAATGCAAAAATACTTGGACAGATTAAGACTACAAAGCCAGAGACTGAAGAAGTGGTTCCTGTTACTGCAATTGTAGAAGCCAAGTTGGAGCTCGCAACTCCTTCTGCTGTATTAATAGAAGGCTCTACAGGAACAATTATATTTGAAAAAGATAAGGATAAAAGACTAAAGCCAGCAAGTGTTACAAAGATTATGACCTTATTGTTGATATTTGAAGCCTTAAAATCGGGTCAGATAAACCTTATGGATGATGTAACTGTTAGTGAACATGCAGCTTCAATGGGAGGGTCACAGGTATTTCTTGAACCTTATGAGGTTCAAAATGTAGATACCATGATAAAATGTATTAGCATTGCAAGTGCTAATGATGCCTGTGTAGCCATGGCGGAGCATCTTGCTGGTTCTGAGGAAGAATTTGCTGGGAGAATGAATGCTAGAGCTAAAGAGCTAGGAATGAATAATACTAATTTTGTTAATTGTAGTGGGTTAGATACAGAAAATCATTATTCATCAGCTTATGATATAGCATTAATGTCAAAGGAGCTTGTTAGTAATTTTCCTGAAATCAGTAATTATTCCACAGTTTGGATGGATAATTTTGTACATACAACTAAAAAAGGAAGAACAGAGTTTGGACTTACTAATACTAATAAGCTTATTAGATCATACAAGGGTATTACTGGGCTAAAAACTGGTTCAACAAGCCTTGCAAAATATTGTTTGTCTGCTACAGCAAGACGGAACAATATGGATTTAATTGCTGTAATAATGGCTGCCCCTGATACAAAAACAAGATTTATGGAAGCGGCTAAGCTATTAAATTATGGGTATGCAAATTATTCAATTTACGTTGATGACAATGTGGATGTTGAACTCATGCCAGTTAGAGTCACTAAAGGAGTATCTGATAATATTAATGGAAAAATAAATGGTAGCTTTTCATTTTTGTGTTCGAAGGGAAAGTCTTCTGAGAATATAAAGAAGGAAGTGAAACTATATGAGAAGGTAGCAGCGCCCCTCACGGTTGATGATAAAATTGGAGACATTATATACTATTATAATGATGAGAAAATAGGAAGTGTTGATATTTTGGCTTTAGAATCAGTAAATAAAGCAGGATACAAGGATTGTTTATTAAAAACATTTAAAAGATACTTTATATCATATAACTGATGATACAGTTTAGAAATAAATAAATGGGTTGCAATCTTAGAGGAACAGATGCCATGATTAGTATAGTTTATGGAAATAATCATGGTATCTGTTCAACCCCATCAACCTAATCTTATTGACACTATAGTGCTTAACGTTATATTATAATGGATAGAACACGTAACCTTGTATAAAACATTATACAGAAAATAAAAAAGGAGATTCCATGACATATATATGGATATTGGCAGTTTTATTATTGCTAATCTTCATTTGGTCCTTTTTCCTAGAGCAAAGAAGATTAGTGATTTCAGAATATAAGATACCTTTGAATGTGGATTTTGATATAAATAGAGCAGATAATCTAGGCCTATCTTTTGTTGTACTGGCAGATCTTCATAATAAAACAATTGGTAATAATAATCGAAGACTTTTAAAGAAGATATTGGAGCAGAAACCAGACTTTGTTATAATAGCAGGGGATCTAATAACTAAAGGAAAGCCCTCTTATCCGGGAAATGCATATAATCTTATTAAAAACCTCTCAGAGCATTATCCCATTTATTATGCCTATGGTAATCATGAACAGGCCTTTGAGGATAAGATATTTCAAACTAATGAAAGAACATATAAGGAATATATGGCTCTCTATGATTCTTGGGATAATTATAAGGAAGAGCTTAAGCAACTTGGTGTTCATCTATTGGATAATAAAAGTATTATTCTTCAATATAAGGATATAGAGCTTACAATTACAGGCCTTTCTATTGAATCCGATTTCTATAGAAGGGGTAAGGATATAAAGCTTAGACTAAATGATATTAATAATAAGGTTGGTAATAGAAATAGGAAGGGCTATCAGATTCTAATTGCCCACAACCCCATATATTTTAAGGAATATGTTAGCTGGGGAGCAGATTTGGTTCTATCTGGTCATATACATGGTGGACTAGTTAGGATACCATGTATTGGGGGTGTTATTTCACCACAGGTCAAGTTTTTTCCTAAATATGATGCTGGACATTTTAATGAAATGGATCAGCATATGGTAGTATCAAGGGGATTAGGCACCCATTCCTCTATGCCTAGGTTCTTAAATCCCCCTGAATTAGTTGTGATAAGATTAGGTAAGCCGAAAGGAGCACTATGAGTATTTCTGTAAAGCTAGAAGCATTTGAGGGTCCCTTAGACCTTTTACTTCATTTGATAGATAAGAATAAAGTAAATATATATGATATTCCTATAGTTGATATTACAGAGCAATATCTTGAATATATAAAGCATATGGAATCAAAGAATCTAGAAATAATGAGTGAATTCCTTGTTATGGCTGCTACTTTGCTTAAGATTAAATCTCGTATGCTTTTACCTGCACCGGTAACTGAGGATGAGGAGGAGGTTGATCCAAGACAGGAGCTGGTGGACAGGCTATTAGAATATAAAATGTTTAAATACGTTTCTGATCAGTTAAAGGACAAGCAAGAGGATGCTTCTAGGATTATGTTCAAGAACCCGTCTATGCCTAAAGAAATTGCTGATTATAGGGAAGAGATTAATGTTAGTGAGTTAGTCGGTGATTTGACCTTATCAAAGCTCCATAGTATTTTCAATTCTATTATTAAAAAGCAAAGTGATAAGATAGATCCTATTCGTAGTAAGTTTAGTAAAATTGAGCAGGAGGAAATTAACCTAGCCGATGTATTTACACAAATACAGCAATATGGAATTGAGCATAAGGTATTTTATTTCAGAAGTATTTTGGAGGAACAGACAACAAAGATGGAAGTTATTGTGACCTTTCTTGGAATTTTGGAATTAATTAAGCAGGGACGGTTAAAGATAGAGCAAGAGTGTATGTTTGATGACATTAAGATTACTTATTTGGCTTCAGATATAATATCAATGGAGGAGGCAGGTTTTTAGTGGAATTGAAGGTGGTAGAAGCACAGATCGAAGCTATTCTTTTTACAATGGGAGAGGCAGTTGAGTTAGATAGGTTGGCTATGGCCATTGACCATGATGAGGATACAACTAGAAAGATTATTATGAATATGATGGATAAATACGAAGATGAAAGCAGAGGAATACATATAATTGAGCTAGATGGTGCGTATCAGCTATGTACTAAGGCATCTTTGTATGAAACAATCATTAAGATTACACATATTCCTAAAAAGCATGTTCTGACAGAGGTATTACTTGAAACCTTGTCAATTATTGCTTACAAGCAGCCAGTAACTAAGCTTCAGATAGAAGCGGTTAGGGGTGTAAAATCAGATCATTCAGTTAACAAATTAGTTGAGTATAATCTGGTTACCGAATTAGGTAGGATGGATGCCCCTGGAAGGCCAATATTATTTGGTACCACGGAGGAGTTTTTACGTTGCTTTGGATTGCAGTCATTAGAATCTCTTCCTGCTGTTAATCCAGAAAAGCTGGAGGATTTTAAGATTCAGGCTGAAGAAGAGGCTGAGCAGTTCACCTTAGAACTATAATTTTAATGCTTTTGTTAGAATATAGCTAGAAAGGAATTGTTATATATTATCAATAAGTATATATAACAATTCCTTTTTATTACAAAGTAACAGTAATACTAAACATTAAGTTTACTTATATTGAAAATAATGCTTGCATATTGATTATCATTTTATTATAATAATCCTTGCTGTTTATCATAGTATAATATTGGATTTATACTATGATATTAACAAGAGCAATAACTTGAAAGGTTGTGATGATAGGTTGGATAATAAGCTTACCTTATATGGCTTTAACAACCTCACAAAGACACTTAGCTTTAACATTTATGATGTTTGCTATGCAAAATCTGCGAGGGAACAGGAGGACTATATCGCTTATATTGATGAGCAGTATAATTCTGAACGTCTTACCAATATACTGGTAGATGTTACCGACATGATCGGTGCACATGTTTTAAATATATCAAAACAGGATTATGACCCTCAGGGGGCTTCTGTTAACATACTTATAGCTGAAGGTTCATTATCAAATGTAGAAATTGATGAATCATGTAATCAAGGTAGTCCTTTTTTGCTTCAAGGAGATACAATTCATGGACACCTAGATAAAAGCCATGTAACAGTTCATACTTTCCCAGAACATCATCCTGACAATTCTATCTCAACCTTTCGAGTGGATATAGATGTTTCAACCTGTGGAGAGATTTCACCTTTAAATGCATTGGATTATTTGATTGCAAGCTTCGACTCCGATATTATGACTATTGATTATAGGGTTCGTGGATTTACAAGAGATGTCCAAGGCAAGAAATTTTTTATAGATCATGATATAACCTCAATACAAGATTATATCGATATTAATACACTGGCAAGATATGATGCAATAGATGTCAATGTATATCAGTCTAATATATTCCATACGAAAATGCTTATCAAGGAAGTTGAGCTTCAGCATTATCTTTTTAATACTGATGCATATGAATTACCTCCTAAGCAAAGGCTAGAGATTACAAATAATCTTCGTAAGGAAATGATTGAAATTTTTAGTGGTATGAACATTTATTAGTGAAGGGAGTTAGAACAAATGGAATATACACAGAACAACACTCCTATTCAAGAGGCTATCATTCATCATCTAAATACTCGGGTGGTTCATTTTGATGTGCCGGGACATAAGGGTGGCAGAGGAAATCCAGAGCTTACTAAGTTTTTGGGAGAGCAATGTCTAAAAGCAGATGTTAATTCAACTAAGACTTTAGATAACCTAATACATCCTACTTCGATTATAAAGGGAGCAGAAGAGCTTGCTGCGGAGGCCTTTGGAGCAGAAGCGGTTTTCTTTATGGTAAATGGTACTACTGCAGCGGTTCAATCAATGATTATGTCCACCTGCAATCGTGGAGATAAAATTATTCTCCCCAGAAATGTACATCGTAGCTCTATTAATGCTTTAGTAGTCTGTGGAGCTATTCCTATCTATGTTAACCCCGGGGTCAACGATGAGCTTGGTATTCCGTTAGGTATGGGGATAAATGATGTAGAGAAGGCAATTAGAAGACACCCTGACGCCAAAGCATTATTGGTAAATAATCCTACCTACTTTGGGATTTGCTCTAATTTAAAGGGAATCGTAGAAATTGCTCATAAAAACAATATAAAGGTATTAGTTGATGAAGCTCATGGCGCCCATTTTTACTTTGGTGAAGGGCTTCCTATAAGTGCAATGGAGGCTGGAGCCGATATGGCTGCAGTAAGTATGCATAAGTCAGGAGGTTCGCTTACACAAAGTTCTTTCCTTCTTTGCGGCAAGGGGATTGATAGTGACTATGTACGACAAATTATCAACCTAACTCAGACTACCAGTGGTTCATACCTTTTAATGTCTTCCTTAGATATTGCTAGAAAGCATATGGTTCTTCAGGGTAAGGAAATAGTTAAAAAAACATTAGATCTGGCTGAATATGCCAGAAATGAGATAAATAAGCTTGGAGGCTATTATGCTTTTTCAAAAGAGGTTATTAATGGTGATTCCATCTATGACTTTGACCGTACAAAGCTATCTGTAAATACTAGGCAAATTGGCCTCGCTGGAATTGAGATAAGTGATTTATTGCAGGAGGACTATGATATTTTTATTGAATTTGGTGATATTGGTAATTTTCTTGCTGTAGTGACAGCAGGGGATCGGGCATTTGAGATTGAACGATTAATATCTTCGCTAGCTGATATTAAAAGAAGATATTCCAAGGAAAAGACTAATATGCTGACCTATAAATATATTAATCCTGATGTTGCTTTAACACCACAGATTGCATTTTACAGTGTTAAAAGGAAGCTTCTCTTAGAAGAAAGTGTATCCTATATATCAGGAGAATTTGTCATGGCATATCCACCAGGAATCCCTATACTAGCTCCTGGTGAAAGAATAACACAAAAAATTATTGACTATATTCTCTTTGCAAAAAGCAAGGGTTGTGTGCTTACTGGAACTAAGGATATGAACTTAGAGTATATTAACGTTGTTATAGAAGGATAATGGAGGTAGTAGGTTGGAAATGTGGTATTCTGAGAATCATACAAAGAATGTAAAGTTTTCCACCAGAGTAACTAAGCAATTAGTTGGCTTACAAAGTGACTATCAACATATTGCCATATTGGAGACAGAAGAATTTGGTAAGCTTCTTACTCTAGATGGGCTTTTAATGGTTACCGAGAAGGATGAATTTATTTATCATGAGATGATAACCCATGTTCCTATGGCTACCAACCTTGCTATTAAGAAGGTTCTTGTTATTGGGGCCGGCGATGGGGGGACTATAAGAGAGCTTACTAGGTATCCAAGTATAGAGCAAATTGATATGGTTGAGATAGATCCTATGGTTGTTGAGGTCTGTAAAACTTATTTACAGCAAACCTCCTGTAGCTTAGGGGATCCTAGAGTAAATATATATTATGAAGATGGTCTTAGATATATTCGAAATATAGAGGGTCTATATGATTTAATACTGGTAGACTCAACAGACCCCTTTGGTCCTGGCGAAGGACTATTTACTAAAGAGTTTTACGGAAACTGCTATAAGGCTTTAAGTGATAAGGGGATATTGGTAAATCAGCAGGAGAGTACCTTCTATGATTCTTACCTGGAAGCTATGAAAAGGTCCCATCAGAAGATTAAGGATACCTTTCCTATTAGCAAAGTATATCAAGCCCATATTCCTACATATCCTTCAGGATATTGGCTGTTTGGATATGCCTCTAAGCATTATAATCCAATAAATGATTTACAAGCAGATGAGTGGAATAGCTTAGGCATCAAGACAAAATACTATAATACTAATCTTCATTTAGGTGCATTTGCTCTCCCGAATTATGTTAATGAGCAACTAAATGAAAATAGCTAAACAAATAAGATTAGGTATAAGTCTGTAAGTATGCAAATAAATTGAATTAAGGGTATTAATTAGGATGGTTCAATTTGAAAAGCTTTATAGAGAAAATCAACTTAAAGATAGTTATTTGCATGGGATTAGTTTTTTTATTTGCCTTTATTAATTATCACAAGCTAAGAGATTATTATGATGAGACCTTTGTCAATATACTAATTAGTGATGAAGATTTTCTAGAACAACTTAGAAGAGAAAATAATGCCAAGTATAATAAAAATATTGAAAGTCAAGATATTGCACCTTCAAGATTAAGGTTAAATTCACTGGCTGCACTTCTTATGGATGGTGAAAATAATAGAGTCCTATATGAAATTAACGGTTATGATCAGATGTCAATGGCAAGTACCACAAAGATTATGACCTGTATTATTGCTCTGGAGAATGGTAAGCTAGATGATGTGGTTACAGTATCTAGTTATGCTGCAAGCATGCCAGATGTTAAGTTAAATATAAGACCAGGGGATCAATATTACTTGAAGGATTTACTTTATTCCCTTATGCTTCAAAGTCACAACGATGTGGCTGTTGCAATAGCAGAGCATATAGGTGGATCAGTCTCTGGCTTTGCCACTATGATGAATGATAAAGCTAGAAGCTTAGATTGTAATAATACTAACTTTGTTACACCAAATGGTTTGGATGCAGAGGGACATTATACAACTGCTAAGGATCTGGCTCTTATATCATCATATGCTATAAAAAATAAAGATTTTATCGAAATAACAAACACCTCCTCATATCAATTTAAGGAGTTAAAGAAGGGCACCAGCTACTCTGTATCCAATAAGAATAAATTCTTATATATGATGGATGGAGCCATAGGAATAAAAACTGGTTTTACAGGTAAAGCAGGCTATTGTTTTGTAGGAGCTATAAAAAAATCAGACAGAACACTTATTTCTGTAGTTCTTGGCTGTGGATGGCCACCTAGTAAAACCTTGAAATGGACAGATACAAAGAGACTTATGACCTATGGTATAGAAAATTATGAGAAGAAGCAAATATTTGAAAGCATTAAATTGGCTCCCATATACGTTAAGAATGGTCAAACCAGTGCTATTGGATTAAGTATAGAAGGAGACATAAAGTTATTACTTAGGAATGATGAAAAAATCCGAATTGAATATAATATCCCAGAACTTTTGTTGGCTCCCATAAAAGCCGGACAGCAGGTGGGAACAGTAAACTATTATATAGATAAAAATTTATATGATGAAATACCCATCCTAACAGCAGAAGAAAGTAAAAGGATTGATTATAGATTTTGCTTTGATAGAATACTAAGACTTTGGAGCCATAATAATAAATAATATTAGTAAGTACATAATATATAGTGTATAATGTATAATATAGTTAATATAATACAAGATAATAATATTATAAAAAACAATAAGAGAAAGAGGTGTATAAATGAGTAAAAAAATCACTGATAAGATTACATGGGTTGGCAAGGTGGATTGGGAATTAAAGAGTTTTCATGGAAAAGAATATTCCACAAATAAGGGTTCTTCATATAATTCATATCTTATAAGGGATGAGAAGACTGTGTTAATAGACACTGTTTGGCGTCCATATGATGAGGAATTTGTCACCAATCTTAAGAAGGAAATTGACCTAAATCAAATTGATTATATTATTGCAAATCATAATGAAATTGACCATAGTGGTGCCTTAGCAAGGCTAATGGAGGAAATCCCTGATACTCTTATATATTGTACTGCAAATGGTGCCAAAATTATTAAAGGGCATTATCATAGGGACTGGAATTTTGTAACAGTTAAAACTGGAGATAGCCTAAACATCGGAAATTCTACCCTGACCTTTGTAGAAGCACCAATGCTTCATTGGCCAGATTCAATGATGACCTATATGTCCGGTGAGAATGTACTATTTAGTAATGATGCCTTTGGACAGCATTATGCAACAGAATCCTTATATAATGATAGGGTGGATAATAGTGAACTTTTTGCTGAAGCAACCAAATATTATGCTAATATATTAACCCCATTTAGTAAATTTGTAACAAAGAAAATTGAAGAGGTATTAAGCTTTAATCTTCCGGTGGATATGATTTGCACCAGTCATGGAGTTATATGGAAGAATGATCCTACACAGATAATAGCAAAATATCTTGAGTGGGCTAATGATTATCAGGAAAATCAGATTACTATTATATATGACACTATGTGGGATTCTACTAGAAAAATGGGTGAAGCAATTGCTGCAGGAATTATTCAAGCTGATCCCCAGGTTACTGTTAAGTTATTTAATGCCTCAAAGGAAGATAAAAATGATCTTATAACTGAAATCTTTAAGTCAAAGGCAATCCTAATAGGATCACCAACTATTAATAATGGATATTTACATTCTATAGCTGGACTTTTAGAAATGGCTAAGGGCTTAAAATTTAAGAATAAAAAAGCTGCTGCTTTTGGAAGCTATGGTTGGAGTGGAGAGGTAGTTAAGCAATTAACAGATAAGCTAAAGACTGCTGGATTTGAAGTGGTTGATGAAGGCGTTAGATCCTTATGGGTACCTGACACCAATGAAGTAGCCAATTTAATTAATTATGGAAAGTCATTTGTTGAGGAATTATAATATATAACCCTAAAAAGAACACCTACTATGGTGTTCTTTTTAGAGTTATAGTCTAAAGGCCGAAATATTTAATACTGTTATTGTATGATATATCCTCAACTATTTTTTTGAAAATCTTTAAATCATTTGGAAATCTTCCGGTTTCTATCTGTGTTCCAAATATATCACATAGAATTCTCCTGAAATACTCATGCCTAGTATAAGAGAGAAAGCTTCTTGAATCCGTTAGCATTCCAACAAAACTGCTTATAAGGCTATTACTAGCCAGAGTTGTAATATGTTCTCTCATTCCAAGTTCATGATCATTAAACCACCAGGCTGAGCCATGCTGCAGCTTAGAGGTTGCAGTACTATCCTGAAAACATCCTATAACTGTATCGATAGCCGCATTGTCTACTGGATTAAGAGAATAAAGGATGGTTTTGGGCAGCTGTTCAGTAATAGCTAGAGCATTTAAGAAGTCTGCCAGCTGTGCAGAAGATGTTCTACTATTATCAATGGCATCAAAGCCTGAATTAGGTCCAATATTCTTATAACTAAGTTTATTATTATCTCTTTTTACCCCGTAATGAAGCTGCATTACCCAATTTAAACGATGGTATTCTTTGCCTAAATACAACAATAAAGCAGTTTTGAACTTAAGTATATCCTCATTAGATGGAATATTTCCTTCAAGCCGATTGCATATAATATCTTCAACCCCATTAATAGAGGCTGGGTAATACATAAC
>CAZMYP010000043.1:19080-19583 GCA_964570535.1 uncultured Herbinix sp. | reverse complement strand
AGATATTTTATCATTTTCTAATAAGTAATCCCCAAAGTAAAGCCCGAACATGATGGTTCTCCTTTCGATACCTTAATTCTGTTTTATGTTTACTAAAAATGCTATCTATGTATAATATACAACAAAACTTATAAAAAGGACAGCCTTATTTAAAAATAATCAAATATTTTAAAATTTTATTAGAAATAAACCAGAAACATGCCGCATTTTCCCTAATAAGGTCATAAAAATCCTTTGATAAAAACTAGATGACATTTTTGCCCGCCTATGTTAAAGTATTGAATAAGTTAAGAGATGCTGGAGGTAATAATGAAGAAAATAGTTGATTTAATATCAGAAGATGTAAGGCAGGCGTTTTTATCTAGTGGGTATGAAGAGAAATATGGAACCATAACACTATCCAATAGACCGGACCTTTGTCAATATCAGTGTAATGGTGCGATGGCAGCTGCAAAAATATACAAAAAACCACCGATATTATCGCCGGTTTTCCGGAAACTGAA
>CAZMYP010000043.1:0-19070 GCA_964570535.1 uncultured Herbinix sp. | reverse complement strand
TAGTTATTGCTCAGGAAATTGTTGAGCTATTAAAGGACAATAACCGTATTAAAGAGATAACGCCTATTATGCCTGGTTTTATTAATATCAATATTAAGGATGAGTTCCTAGCTGAGTATATTAATGATATGAGAAGAGATAAGGACTTTGGCTGTGAGAAGGAGCCTCAGCCTAAGAAAATTATTATTGACTATGGTGGTCCTAATATAGCAAAGCCTCTTCATGTAGGACATATGCGTTCAGCAGTTATTGGAGAAAGCCTAAAACGTATTTTTAAATATATGGGTAATGATGCTATTGGTGATGTGCATCTAGGAGACTGGGGTACTCCAATGGGGCTGGTAATCGCAGAGCTAAAAAGAAGAAAACCGGAACTGATTTTCTTCGATGATAGCTATACTGAGGAATATCCTAAGGAGGCACCTTTTACAATATCTGAGCTAGAGGATATATATCCTGCAGCTAGTCTTTATTCCAAGGAAAATCCAGAATTTCTTGAGGAAGCAAAGCAGATTACTTATCTTATGCAAAATGGACATAGGGGTTATATGGCTATTTGGAAGCATATGCAGGATGTATCGGTAACTGATTTAAAGAAGATTTATGATAAACTGAATGTATCATTTGAGTTGTGGAAGAAGGAGAGCGATGCACAGCCTTATATTCCTCAAATGGTAGAATATTTTAAGGAAAACGGTTACTCAAGAATCAGTGACGGTGCTCTTGTAGTGGATGTCAAGGAGGATACAGACGCCAAGGAAATACCTCCATGTATGATATTGAAATCTGACAAGGCTACCTTATATAGTACAACCGATTTGGCAACTATAGTGGAGAGGATGAAACTGTTTAATCCGGATCATCTTTTATATATAACTGACAAGAGGCAGGAATTACATTTTGAAATAGTTTTCCGTTGTGCTAAGAAGACTAAGCTGGTCAAGGAGGATACCAATCTTCAATTTATAGGATTTGGTACCATGAATGGCAAGGACGGCAAGCCTTTCAAGACAAGAGATGGAGGAGTACTACGTCTAGAGCACCTGATTAAAATGGTAAATGATGAGGTATACCACAAGATTATGGAGAACCGCAGCATGGATGAGGAAGAAGCTAGGTTAGTAGCTTCCAAGGTTGGATTAGCCGCCCTAAAATATGGTGACTTATCAAACCAGGCATCTAAGGATTATGTGTTTGACTTAGATAGATTTACTTCATTTGAGGGTAATACTGGCCCTTATATTCTCTATACTATTGTAAGGATTAAATCCATCCTGGATAGATTCAAAGAATCAGGTAAAGCCATTGATTCTAATATGGATATACTTCCGGCTTCCACAACTGCTGAACGAGAGCTGATGCTACAGATTACAAGGTTTAGTGATATGATACACGGAGCCTATGCAGAGCAGGCACCCCATAGGATATGTCAATATATATATGACTTGGCTGACAAGTTCAGCAGCTTTTATCATGATACAAAGATTATATCAGATGAAAATAGTGATAAGAGGCAAGCATCCTTAATCCAGATGATTACTTTGCTACAGGATATTTTGCTTACTTCTATAAACCTACTAGGGTTTGAAGCACCAGAGCGAATGTAATAAAACATAGGGCGAGGAGTCCAAATCTCTCGGAATTGCTGCAGGGAATTGGTCCTCGCTTTATAGTAAATAGGGAGGTAAATATGTATAGGCTAATTTCAAGATTGTCCGTATATAAGAATTTAGATGAAAATTGTCTCTTGATTAAGTTGGCAGAGATAATTAGGGATAATGACTATATTAAGGTTGCAAACAACCCCAATATAGCTATAAATAGTATTGGTAAGGAAAAACTAATATCTTCTATATATTCCTTTGTTAATGAGCTTTTAGATATTGCTACAATTTATGGATTTGACCAAAATTTATGGCAGAACTATTTGACATATTTACTGATTAGTATAGAAAACCCCTTTAGTATTACCTGCGAGAAGGTTGGTGCTGGAGAAGGTACGGTAAATATATTTGCAAAGTCGGATTATAAAATATTTATGGCTTTATTCAACTATGACTTTGCTTCACTTGAAGAGGAACTGGGTATTGATTGCTTTACTGTAATTACATCCTATAGAGCCATTGAAAAATCCAGTGGAAGGTACAATAAAAGTGTCAGTGATAAGGTAAGAATCTTAAGCAGCAGTATTGCCTGTGCTAAGGATGAGGAAGAGATCTTTAAGCATGTAACGGATTTTTATAGGGATTACGGGGTAGGTCAATTGGGTCTTAATAAAGCCTTTCGTTTATTAGAAGACAAGGGTGGGCCTAAGCTTATTCCAATTACAAATACTTTGGAGGTAAAGCTTACAGATTTAATTGGCTATGACTTGCAGAAAAAGAAGCTAGTAGATAATACAAAGGCATTTGTAGAGGGAAGAAAAGCAAATAATGTCTTGCTGTTTGGTGATAGTGGTACTGGTAAATCCACATCAATAAAGGCCATTTTAAACGAATATTATGACAAGGGTCTTAGGATAATTGAAATATATAAGCATCAGTTTGAATATCTTTCTACTGTTATATCCTTGATAAAAAACAGGAATTATAAGTTCATTATATATATGGATGATTTGTCCTTTGAAGAATTTGAAATAGAATATAAATATCTTAAGGCAGTTATTGAAGGTGGCTTGGAGAGCAAGCCAGACAATGTTCTTATATATGCTACATCTAATCGAAGGCATTTAATTAGGGAAACCTGGAATGACCGTTCTGATATGGAGACAGACGGAGATGTCCATCGTTCAGATACTATGGAGGAGAAGTTATCCCTGGTAGATCGTTTTGGAATTACAATTAATTTCTCGTCTCCGTCACAAAAGGAATATCTAGAGATTGTAAGCCAACTTGCCAAAAAACAGGGTATTAATCATCTTAATAGCGAGGAGCTTAGTGCTGAAGCTAGAAAGTGGGAGCTTTACCATGGCGGCCTATCTGGGCGAACAGCTCAGCAATTTGTAAATTACCTGGCAGGTCTTAGCAAATAATTATAGAAGGGATGAATTTTATGATTGTTTTTATTCAAAATGGATATGTAATAGATCCGGATTCTGGAATAGAAGGATCTTATGATATTCTGATTAAGGATGACCGTATCCTAAGGGTGGCACCTAAGCTAGAGCCAAAGGATTTAAATCTTATGGTAGATAGGGTGATAGATGCCTCGGGAAAATATGTGATGCCTGGGTTTATTGATCTTCATGTTCACCTTCGTGAGCCAGGTTATGAATATAAAGAAACAATAATGTCAGGAGCAGAGGCTGGGGCAGCAGGTGGTTTTACAACAATATGTGCCATGCCAAATACAAGCCCTGCCCTGGACAATCCAGAGATAATAAGTAAGGTGCTTAATAAAGCTGAAAACGCGTTGGTAAACATCCATTTTATTAGTGCGATTACAAAAGCGCAGGCTGGAAATGATCTGGTAGACATTCCTGGAGTTATTGCAGCCGGAGCAGTAGGAATAAGTGAAGACGGAAAATCAGTAATGGATACAGCCTTATATGCTAAGGCCATGGAGCAGGCAGCAAAGCATAAGGTACCTGTTTTTTCCCACTGCGAAGACAAATCTCTTGTGGCAAACGGTGTAATCAATGCAGGAGAAAAATCAGAGGAGCTGAATTTACCCGGTATCAGCAATGCAGTAGAGGATATTATAGTTGCTAGGGATATTATAATGGCAAAGGAGACAGGTGCTAAGCTACATCTGTGTCATTGCTCTACAAAGGGCAGTACCTATATGCTTGGTCTAGCTAAGAAGGAAGGATTAAGTGTAACCGGTGAGACCTGTCCTCATTATTTCACCTTATCTGACCTGGACATACCAGGTGATGATGCGGATTATAAGATGAATCCTCCTTTACGAAGCAAAGAGGATGTGGAAGCAATTATAAACGCTCTAAAAAATGATGTTTTGGATGTAATAGCAACGGATCATGCGCCTCATTCCACCTCGGAAAAGGAGCAATCTATGTTAAAGGCGCCCTTTGGCATAGTAGGACTTGAGACGGCATTCTCAATTACATGGACAGAGTTGGTAAGGACTGGAATACTGACCTATAAGCAGCTTGTAGAGAAAATGAGCGTAAATCCTTCTAAAATACTTGGAGTTGATAGGGGATCTATTGGTGAGGGTAAGATAGCAGACCTTGTGGTAGTAGACCCAGATGCTGAATATGTAATAGACAAGAATAAGTTTTTATCCAAGGGAAGGAACACTCCCTTTAATGGTAAAAAGGTCTATGGAAGGATCTTATATACAATTGTTTCGGGTGATATAAAATATGAAAACATTATAAGGTGAACAAACCAAGATAAAATATATAAAAATTTAAACTGTGGAGGTAATTATGATTAATAAGCTTATTAATAAAATTCAGTCCTTGGAAGCTCCTATTGTTGTGGGCTTAGATCCCATGCTATCTTACGTGCCTGAGCATCTTGTCAGTGAAGGTTATATGAGCAAGGGTGAGAACATGAAAGGGGTTACAGAAGCAATTTGGTTATATAATAAGGGGATTATCGATGCAATCTATGATGTGGCTCCTGCGGTAAAACCACAGATAGCCATGTATGAGCAATTTGGCCTGGAAGGTATGGAATTGTATATAAAGACTATTGAATATGCAAAGAAGAAGGGCTTAATTGTTATTGGAGATGTAAAACGAGGTGATATAGGCTCTACCTCAACTGCATATGCTACAGGGCATTTGGGCAAGGTCATTGTTGGAAATAAAGAATATAGAGGCTTTGATGAAGACTTTATTACAGTTAATCCTTATCTTGGATCTGATGGAATCCTGCCTTTTATTGACGTATGTAAGCAAGAAGATAAAGGATTATTTATATTAGTAAAGACCTCCAATCCCTCTAGTGGTGAATTCCAGGATCAGCTAATAGATGGACATCCCCTATATGAGCTAGTAGGTAAGAAGGTAGCAGAGTGGGGCGAAATGTTTATGGGGTCGGACTACAGTTATATTGGGGCAGTGGTAGGAGCAACATATCCTGAGATGGGTAAGACCCTTAGAAAGCTTATGCCAAAGACCTTTATTCTAGTGCCTGGCTATGGTGCTCAGGGAGGAAAGGCAGAGGACTTGAAATACTTCTTTAACAAGGATGGATTAGGGGCAATAGTTAACTCTTCTAGAGGAATTATTGCTGCTTATAAACTTCCACAGTATGAGAAATATGGAAGTAAGGCCTTTGCAGATGCGTCAAGGCAGGCTGTTCTTGATATGAAAGAGGATCTAAAGAAAGCATGGAAAAATTCATAAAAATAAAAAATAAATAGTCACACGCTATTTTGTAAATCTTCTATGTGATAAACATCACTAATGAAAAAGGGCGCCGCACATTTAGTGCGACAGCCCCTTTTTACTACCCTATATTAATTTAGCATTTTTCTGGTTCGGGATATTGAGTACCAAAGGTATCTACTGTTACAGTCTTCATAACCTGAGGCTCAATAGGCTTATCAGAATAGTCAGTCTTAAGATCTGCAATCTTATTAACCACATCCATACCTTCGGTTATCTTACCGAAAGCCGCATAGGAGCCATCTAAATGAGGGGAATCCTTATGCATAATAAAAAACTGTGAGCCAGCTGAATCTGGTCTTTGGGATCTGGCCATGGAAATTACTCCAGCTAGATGTATTAGTTTGTTCTCGAAGTTATTATAGGTAAATTCACCTTTAATTGAATACCCAGGTCCACCGGTACCTGTTCCTTCAGGATCTCCACCCTGAAGCATAAATCCACGAATTACCCTATGGAATATTAATCCGTTATAAAAACCTTTGTTAATTAGAGAGATAAAATTATTAACTGTATTTGGAGCGATTTCTGGATAGAGCTCCAACTTCATAATATCTCCATTTTGCATTTCAATAGTTACAATAGGATTCATCTTTGTCATCTATGTCCTTTCTAATTAGGTTATCTATTCCGCCCTTTTTTGCTGTCGGTGGTTAATATAACATAGACTAGAGTTTTTTGTCAAGGCAAGACTTATAAAAACTTAAACATCCATTCATTTCCACTGTATGGGATTAATATTTCCACAAAGTATCGTGCATAGCTAGCCAATTCATAGGGGTAGTAGAAAACTACTATGCCCTCATCTGTTAGATAGTAATTTTTCTCATCTAGGCTAGGAGATTCGTTTCTTACTTGATCAGGAGCCTCTACCCAATATTCATCAGGAGACTCATCGTACATTTTCTGAAATTCATCTGCTACATAAGAGGAGAAGGTTTCATTATCAGCCGAAATTAAATCACTGAGATTAAGAGTATTTCCAGTGGTCAAATCAAAAGTTAAAACATCTGTTATAGGATTACCATGGGCTCCCCCTGTATAGACATATGAATCCAATGATATACATAGAATGCCATTATTGTTATATCGAACATTATAAGCCATTTCAAAAGCATAAGCCGTGAAAGATTCTTCACCAATATATAACTTTGCATCCTCCGCCAGAGTATCGCAATATGCGATAAATTCTGCCTTGGAATCTTCAATGGTTTGATTAATCAAAGTATATGCTGGTAGATTTCCTTGGATTACTGGAGTAATCACTAATACATCCATTAATTGCTTATCCTGATCCATATATGTATGAGAATATTCTGAAGAAACAACCTCGGGAACCCGAATAAGCATACTATTAAACTCATCATTTAATCCAACATAAAATGATAGCATGTCTGTTAATTCTAAGTCATCAGGTACTTGAATGATAGCCTCTTCAATAACAGCAATAGCCATTTCATAATTAAGCTGATTTGCATACTCAGAAGCCTCCACAAGAGCAGCTAAACGAATTTCATTAAGTCGATTTTGTTCTTGTATCTTGCTTTCCTCATTTCTAATACGTTCAAGCTCAATAACAATCTGTTCAACATCATTATTAGCCATATCATAATATTTTTTGTCTTCCTTAAGTATTAAGTCGTATTTAAGAAGTGCATTGGTATAATCACCTTGATCATAGTAACTTTTGGCTTCCTGGTAGTTAATCCTAGAAGTATTAATTCTTTCTATTCGTGCATAAGCTTTTGTAATCTCATTATCCAATTCATCAAGGTTATATTCTTTTAATAAGTCAAGCTGTTCAATAGCTGAACCATAGTCTGTTCTACCAGAATAAAAACTCGAGTCAACTAGATTAACTGCCTCCTTTAACCCTTCAACGACTTCATTATCAAATTCTTTGTTTTTGCCCTCATATTTTTTATAAAGGCGTAGGGATAGGTCATAATCACCATCCTCTTGATAAGATATAACTTGGGCAGCTTGCTTAACTATATGCTTCTGGTATAGAAAATAGCCTCCTACAGATCCAGCTGCTAATAAAAGAACACAAGCTCCTATTACAATGAATAATTTCCCCTTTCCCTTCTTTTTGGGTGGCTGGGGCTCAGCATTACCTGGACTGTTGATTACAGGTTCCACAATACCTGGACTGCTAATCACAGGCTCTGCAATACTTGGGCTGCTAATTACAGGCTCAATTGTAACTGGTGTTGATACATTAGCTTGATTTTGTTCTGTAGGAGTTCCGCATTTGGTGCAAAATATTGCGGAGTCTTCAACCTTATTACCACAATTTGTACAAAACATGCTTTATTATTTCCTCCCTATAATTTATAATATTATAATTATAACAGTAAAAAAGGAAAAAGAATACTATTAATAATTAATATTCAAATATGATGTAATTAATGATGTAACTGGTATCATTCTTTCTACTTGTATTTTAAATAAGCCTTGTTTATAATGAATAGAAAGAATTGACTTATATAGATGGACTTGTGGAAAATGAAAAGATATTAAGGATTAACTTATATATATGTAAAATATCGAAGGAGAAAACAAATGTCAGTTGCTATTAAAAAAAGCTTTAAGGTTCTACAAAATGATAGATTGGCTGAGGATGTATATGATTTATGGTTAGAAGCAGGAGAGATTGCGGCTTCAGCAAGGCCTGGTCAATTTTTATCCCTATTCTGTAATGAAGGAGGCAGACTTCTGCCAAGACCAATTAGTATATGTGAGATAGATAAGGATGCCGGCAGAATACGACTGGTTTATAGGGTGCTAGGAAAGGGAACAGAGGAATTTGCTAAGCTTACATCAGATGATGAGATTCAATGTATGGGACCTTTAGGGAATGGTTTTACTATAGAAGGAAAGAAAGCCTTAATAATTGGAGGAGGTATTGGTATACCTCCAATGCTAGAGCTGGCGAAAAACTTGGACTGTGAGAAAAACATAGTGCTTGGGTATAGAGATACAACTTTTTTAGTCAAGGATTTTGAGGGTTATGGGAATGTATATCTATCAACAGAGGATGGAAGTATCGGAACAAAGGGTAATGTTCTAGATGCTATTAGAGAGCATATGCTTACAGCAGATATAATATTTGCATGTGGGCCAACCCCTATGCTTAGGGGAATTAAGAAATATGCAGAGGAGAATCACATTAAGGCCCAGCTTTCCCTAGAGGAACGGATGGCATGTGGAATAGGTGCTTGCCTGGCCTGTGTATGCCATTCAACTGAGGTGGATCATCATTCCAATGTAAATAATAAAAGAATATGTAAGGAAGGTCCTGTATTTTATTCTAATGAAATAACATTATAATGAGAAACCAAGCTTTAAGAGAATTTCTATTATATAGGATAAATAATATAGACGATAGGTATAGGAAATATGAATATTGATAATAAGAATATTAATAATAAGAACAAAGATCTTAACGGGTCAGATATTAATACCAGCGTTGATATTGCAGGGATTACATTTAAGAATCCAGTTACTACGGCATCTGGAACCTTTGGCTCAGGTATGGAATATGTGGAATATGTAGACTTATCAAATCTGGGAGCTGTCACAACAAAAGGAGTATCTATGAACCCTTGGCCTGGAAATCCCATACCAAGAGTTGCAGAAACCTATGGAGGAATGCTTAATGCTATCGGTCTTCAAAACCCCGGTATAGAGGTATTTTTGCAAAGGGATCTACCCTTTTTAAGATCCTATGACACTAAGATTATTGTAAATGTGGTTGGTAAAACAGAAGAAGAGTATTGTGATGTGGTTGAGAGATTATCTGATAGTGATGTGGATATGCTTGAGATTAATATCTCATGCCCCAATGTAAAGGAAGGGGGTATTGCCTTTGGACAGGATCCAAATCGTGTCGAGGCAATTACATCAAAGGTGAAAGGATATTCCAAAAAGCCCATTATTATTAAGCTAAGTCCAAATGTTACTGATATTTCAGAAACCGCTAAAGCAGCAGAAGCGGGAGGAGCAGACGCAATATCCCTAATTAACACCTTAACTGGTATGAAGATTGATATTGAGAGAAGGACATTTTTGCTGGCCAATAAAACTGGTGGATTGTCAGGGCCGGCTATAAAGCCAATTGCAGTACGAATGGTCTATCAGGCCGCAGGTGCTGTGAAGATTCCTATTATAGGAATGGGTGGAATAATGGATGGAGAGGATGCCTTAGAATTTATTATGGCTGGAGCTACCATGGTGTCCGTTGGTACAGCTAACTTTATTAACCCAAGAGCTACTGAAGAGGTTATAGATGGTATAAAAGCATATATGGTAAGGAAGAATATAAATGATATTAAGGATTTAATTGGTTGTGTTCTACGAGGGTAATGATAATAAAACAATTGGGAGGCAGAAGATGGAACAATACAAAAAGGATTTTATTGAGTTTATGGTGGATTGCGGGGTACTAAAATTTGGGGATTTTGTAACTAAGAGCGGAAGAAAGACACCATTTTTTATTAATACTGGATTTTACCGAACTGGCTCTCAGCTCCGCAAATTAGGTAACTACTATGCAAGGGCTATTAAAGAAAAATTTGAATTAGACTTTGATCTTCTGTTTGGGCCTGCCTATAAGGGAATACCCTTAGCAGTTGCTACATCAACGGCAATAAGTGAGCACTACAATAAAGAGATCAGATACTGCTCAAACAGAAAAGAGATAAAGGATCATGGAGACAAAGGAATTCTACTTGGATCTCCTGTTAATGATGGGGATAGGATAATAATTATTGAGGATGTAACAACAGCAGGAACATCAATCAATGAAACTATGCCTATATTGAAGGCTCAAGCTGATGTAAAGGTATTGGGTTTGGTTGTATCAGTAGATAGAATGGAGCGAGGGCAAGGCTCTGATAGTGCACTTAAGGAGATGGAAAAAACCTATGAATTTGAAACCACGGCAATTGTAACTATGGAGGATGTTGTAGAGCATCTATACAATAATCCTTATAAGGGCAAGATAATTATTGATGATAATATTAAAAAGGCAATTGATGAATATTATAACCAATATGGACCCAAGAAACATAATTAAAGGAGGAAAATATTATGATGGAAAGAATCTATAAAACAATGAAAACTGTAGGAGTCTGGAATTTGGTTCTTGGAATTGTTCTTATACTGTCAGGCTTAGCAGCTGGAATATTTTTGATTGTTAATGGTACAAAGCTTTTGAAGAAAAAATCAGAGTTATTGTTCTAATATGTCGGCTAATAATATTTAAAATATATGATATGAGGAATTTTCATGGAAACAAAAGATTTTTATTATGATTTACCTGAGGAACTAATAGCCCAAGATCCACTTCTTGATAGGTCAGGATCAAGGCTATTAGTTCTAGATAAGAATACCGGAGACTATGAGCATAAGGGATTTAAGAATATAACCAGCTATCTAAAGTCAGGTGATTGTCTGGTGCTTAATAATACCAAGGTAATTCCCGCTCGTCTTATGGGTGAAAAGATTAGTAATATACATGAAAATGCCAATGCTGGCCCTGGGGCTAGGATTGAACTACTATTACTAAAGAGAAAAGATAATGATATATGGGAGACCTTAGTTAAGCCGGGAAAGAGGGCAAAGCCAGGTACCAAAATAAGCTTTGGAAATGGATTATTAATAGGGGAAATCTTAGATATTGTCGATGAGGGCAATCGCTTAGTTCGGTTTTCATATAAGGGGATTTTTGAGGAAATACTTGATCAGCTAGGAGAAATGCCTCTGCCCCCTTATATAACCCATGAATTGCATGATAAGAACAGGTATCAGACGGTTTATGCCAAATACGAAGGATCTGCAGCAGCTCCCACAGCTGGACTGCATTTTACTAATGAGCTATTAGAAGAGATTAGAGATATAGGTGTCCATATTGTATATGTAACCCTCCATGTGGGACTTGGTACCTTTCGTCCTGTTAAAGTAGAGGATGTAACCAAACACCATATGCATTCGGAAAACTATCAGATATTACAGGAGGCTGCTGATAAGATAAATGCTGCAAAGAAAAATGGCGGCAGAATAATCTGTGTGGGTACTACAAGCTGTAGAACAGTTGAATCTTCATCAGATGAGGACGGTTATGTAAGAGCGGGAAGTGGAGACACCTCTATATTTATATACCCCGGTTATAGATTCAAGGTAATGGATGGGCTAGTTACGAATTTTCACCTGCCAGAATCAACGCTTTTAATGCTGATATCTGCATTTGCAGGAAGAGAGCATATAATGAATGCATATAAAGAAGCTGTTAAGGAAAAATATCGTTTCTTTAGCTTTGGAGATGGAATGCTTATTATATAGATATACGGATGGATAATTTAGTGGTAAGTACCAATAATGGGATATTATAGTACTTGCCATTATTTATTTTCACTAAAAACATAAATTATTATATGTAATCAATAAATTATATCGCAAAATTAGACAAAATAATAAGAAAAATCAAAACAATATTGACATTTCCGTCATATTTGCTTAAGATTAGTTTAGACAAAAAACTTTATAAAATAGAAGGTGCAGATAAATATAAAACGCGGGAGAGATAATTGTGAAAAAAAATATAAAAAGATTAGTAGTATCACTTTTAGTAATAGCAATTATATTAATATTTATTTTGATTTCTAGAGATGGAGTTAATGATTATAGTGAAAAGTATGCAGGTGTAGCTGATTTGAATTCAGATATAGAAGGTATAGGAAGGGACAATACCTATGCTAAGTATTTAGAAAAACATGCTGACGTTTTACATCCCATTGAAAATATTGAGATTGATGCCTCTTCCTATGTCAAGGCTGATGATATTCAGAACTACTCTGAGTTTGAAGGGATGACAGATGTTGTCTATACATCCGAAGCCTCATATATCGAGTGGCAGGTAGAGGTTCCTCAAGCTGGAATGTATCAGCTCTATATGGATTATTATCCAGTTAAATCACGAGGTGTTGATATAGAAAGAAAGCTACTTATTAACAACGAGTTACCATTTGTTGGGGCAGAGACCTTAAGCTTTACAAGACTCTGGACTAACAAGGAAGAAGTAAAGCAGGATAACCAAGGAAATGACGTACGCCCTACTCAGGTAGATAAGCCTGACTGGATCAAGGGATATTTTAAAGATGATTTAGGCTATTATAGTGAGCCCTATTTATTTTATTTTGAAAAAGGAATCAATACTATAGGTTTAGAATCTGTAAATGAACCAGTTGTAATTAAAAAGCTAACACTACAAGCTATTAAGGAAATACCCACATATACTGACTACATAATGGCGGCTCCAAAGCATCAAGCAACTGAGCTGACTTTGAATTATAAAGAAGTTATACAAGGTGAAGCTTCAACCCTGCGATCCTCTACATCGTTATATCCTCTATATGATAGATCGTCTTCTAACACTAAACCATATAGTGTATCAGATATTCGACTAAACATGATAGGTGGTAATGCTTGGAGAATTCCTGGACAATGGATTGAATGGGAATTTGACGTGCCAGAGGATGGCTTATATAATTTAACCATAAAAGGAAGACAGAATTATCAAAGAGGTTTTAAATCAATAAGAACCTTATACATCGATGGTGAGACTCCATTTGTTGAGATGAAAGAGATAGGCTTTCGCTACAATAATAAATGGGAGTCTGTTTCCCTTGCAGATGATTTGCATAATCCATATGACTTTTACTTAACTAAGGGTAATCATACCCTCAGAATGGAAGTTACATTAGGTGAACTAGGATTAATCATTAATGACATGCAGGATTCAGTATATCGAATAAATGAAATATATAGAAAAATATTAGTGCTAACAGGTACTAATCCGGATAGATATAGAGATTATAAGATTGATCAAGTATATCCTGAGGTAATGGTAGCTATCGATCTTGAAAGCAAAAGACTCTATAAAATTGTTGATGACATAGTTGCTATTACAGGTCAGAAGTCCAATGAGCTTGGGCCGATTATAACATTGGCGAAGCAGCTGGAGACCTTTGCAGAAAAGCCAAATAAGATTCCATCATCCTTTATAAGATTTAAAGAAAATATAAGTGCTTTCGGAACCTCTATACTTTTACTTAGCGAGGCACCTCTAGATATAGATTATATTACGATTACTGGATTAAATGAAAAGCCTGACTTGGTAAAGGAAACTATGCTAGATAAGGTTATCCATGAGACTAGATCCTTTGTGGCATCCTTTACTGAAGATTATAATGCGGTGGGAAATGTATATGCTAAGGATGAGGCTATTGATGTTTGGATATTAACGGGACGAGATCAGAGTACAGTTTTGAAAGCTATGATAGATGATACTTTTACTCCAGAAACAAATGTAAAGGTTAATTTAAAGCTAGTTGAACCACCTACACTTCTTAATGCAGTATTAGCTGGTAAAGGACCAGATGTGGTCTTATCTGCAGGTCAGGGAGAGCCTGTTAACTATGCTCTTCGTAATGCAGTTGAAGATTTATCACAATTTGATGATTTTGAAGAGGTAATGGAGGAATTTTATCCAAGTGCATATGAATCGTTTATATTTGAAGGAGGAGTTTATGCTCTTCCCGAGACACAGAACTTTAATGTAATGTTTTATCGCAAGGATATTATGGAGGAACTTGGGCTGGAAATTCCCCAGACCTGGGATGATCTGATTAATATACTGCCCATAATTCAACAGAAGAACATGCAGGTTGCAATACCTACAACGGAGAGGATAATTAATAATGTTTCTAATCCGGATCTGGCAACCTTCTTTGCCTTATTATATCAGAACGGGGGCAGGGTATATAATGACGAGGGTACCTATTCTATAATAGACGAAGAAAGTGGAATTAACGCTTTTGAAACATATACTCATTTATTTACACAATATAAGCTACCCTTGATTTATGATTTTCCAAATAGGTTTAGATCCGGTGAGATGCCTATAGGTATTCAGGATTTCTATATATTTAACACTCTGGTTGTATTTGCTCCTGAGATTAGAGGACTATGGGATTTTACATTAATTCCAGGCACCCTAAAAGATGATGGTACTATTGACAGATCTTCTCATACTTCGGTAACAGGAACAATAATGTTTAGGCAAGAGGATGATAATATAAAGGCAAAGTCATGGGAATTCTTAAAATGGTGGGCAAGTGCTGATACTCAGGTACGATTTGGTCAAGAGATGGAAAGTATTCTAGGAGCATCAGCTAGATATGCAACTGCTAATAAATATGCCTTTGAGCGATTAGCCTGGAGTAGTAGTCAGATAGAGGTCTTGAAAGAGCAATGGGATTATACCATAGGCTTAAAGGAAGTAGCAGGTGGTTATTTTACTGGTAGACATATAACCAATGCAATCCGAAAGGCAATTAACAAAAATGAAGATGCACGAGAAACATTACTAGATTATACAAGATTAATTAATGAAGAAATAGAGAAAAAACGTCTTGAATTTGGCTTGGATGAAAAATAGGGGGGAGGATATAATTATGTCTGTATTAAAAAAGTATTTAGCTATTAAAAAAAGAAATGCATCTATATCGTGGAAATTAGCAAAAAAATCAAAGACTTATTATTTGTTTCTTGCCCCATATGCCGCTTTATTCTTTTTGTTTTATATTGTTCCTGTAATAGCATCTTTGGTTTTAAGTTTTACATATTATAATATATTAGAACCACCAAGCTTTATAGGGCTTCAAAATTATATCAATTTAGTATTAGCCGATGATGTGTTTTTGATTGCAGTGAAGAATACCTTCTTAATTGCATTTATAACAGGCCCAATAGGTTATCTGGCCGCATTTCTCTTTGCATGGTTTATTAATGAGTTACCAAAGTATATAAAAGCCTTTGTGATTGTAGTGTTTTATGCTCCTACAATATCCGGGCAGGTATATCTCATATGGTCGATTATATTTTCTGGGGATGCTTATGGATATATAAATGCGCTTTTGATAAACCTTGGAGTGATAAACGAACCGATTTTATGGCTAACTAATCCCAAGTATATGCTAACAGTAGTTATTATTGTTACATTGTGGATGAGTCTTGGTACGGGCTTCCTTGCATTCGTAGCGGGCTTACAGGGAATTGACAAAGCCCAATATGAGGCAGGCTACATAGATGGAATAAAAAATCGATGGCAGGAATTATGGTTTATAACATTACCTAACATGAAACCAATGTTGTTATTTGGAGCAGTTATGACAATCACACAGTCTTTCGGTGTAGCGGATGTTCCTATGGCATTAACCGGTTTTCCGAGCACAGATTATGCAACTCAAACAGTAGTATCACATTTAATTGATTATGGTTCCGTTAGATTTGAAATGGGTTACGCAGCAGCCATAGCAACAATTTTGTTTATTACAATGATTTTGTGCAATAAGATTATTCAAGCTATTTTAAGACGAGTAGGAACTTGAGGTTAATGATATGGAGAAAATAGGGATGAAAATGAAGGTGCACCGTAAACGAAGTAAACCAAATCGCTCTAGAATGGGGGATTTGGGGATATATTTTATATTAATATTCTTTGGGATATTTATGGCATTCCCCTTAGTATTTGCAATTAACAGTGCTTTTAAGCCCCTTGATGAAATATTTGTTTATCCACCTAAATTATTTGTTAAAAACCCAACAATGGATAACTTTCAGGATCTAATTGTTATTATGGGTAAATCATGGGTACCATTTACTAGATACTTTTTTAACACGGCATTTATTACAGTTTTAGGAACAGCAGGACATATTTTGATTTCTTCCATGGGAGCATATGTATTAGCGAAATATAATTTTCCTGGTAGTAAAGCATTTTTCAAAATAGTCATATTGGCATTGATGTTTAGTGGCTATGTTACTGCAATTCCAAATTACTTAATTATGTCTAAGATAGGGTGGGTTGATACATATTGGGCTATTATTATTCCTGCTTTTGCTTCACCTATGGGATTATTCCTAATGAAACAATATATGGAAGGAATACCTGATGCCCTTTTGGAAGCGGCTAAAATAGATGGTGCTAAGGAATGGCGTATTTTCTATAAAATAGTTTTACCAATAGTTAAACCGGCCTGGTTAACATTAATGATTTTTTCGGTTCAGGGTCTATGGAATACAAAGGCTTCAAACTTTATATATTCAGAGGACCTAAAAACATTACCCTATGCTCTACAACAGATATTAAGTGGTGGTATAGCTAGGGCTGGTGTAGGTTCAGCAGTTTCATTAGTAATGATGACCGTTCCAATTGCAGTATTTATTATAGCAGAAAGTAATATATTAGAGACAATGGCAAGCTCTGGTATAAAAGATTAAGGAGGAAACAATGAAAAGTAAAAGATTGATAACTTTCATTTTGATTTTTACAGCTTTAATGTTGTTTCCGCCTGTAACAGTAAAGGCTGAAAGAACGGTATATACATATACATACGACTTTTGGGAGATAGAAAGAGAATCCCCAGATGCATATCATGCGCAAGAAACTATCACAGGATCAATGCTTGGAATTGGAGATTTTAATAATCCACAGGGACTCTTTGTAAGGGATAATCTTATATATGTATGTGATACAGATAATAATAGAATAGTCATTCTCCAGAGGGTTGGAGACAATCATATAGAAGTTGTAGATGAGATTTACGAGTTTAGCGGGGATGTGGAGATTAATACCTTCTCACAGCCTTATGATATCTTTGCAACTGAGACTGGTGAATTATATATAGCAGATACTAATAATCAAAGGGTACTTCATTTGAATTCTAATTATGAATTAGTAAAGGTAATGACTCGCCCTACAGATGAAACGGTTAGCCAGGCATCAGATTTTTTACCTACTAAATTAGTTGTAGATAGGGCAGGAAGGGCATTTGTACTGGTTAGAAACTTTAACAGAGGTTATTTACAGTATGATAGAGATGGTAATTTCATTGGATATATGGGAGCTAGTGAAGTTAGATTTGATTTCACTGACTATGTATGGAAGTTACTATCAACTCAAAAACAAAAATCTCAGTTAGCACAGTTTGTTCCAACAGAATATAATAATGTAGCCATGGATAAGGAAGGCTTTTTATATGCTACAAATTCAGTGTTTGAAGAGTATCAGCTCCGTAATGATGAGGCAAAGCCTATTCGAAAGCTTAATTCTATGGGTACAGATGTTTTGGTTAAAAATGGTCATTTGCCTCCTATAGGAGACCAATGGTGGGGAGAGGCTGGAGGTATTTCTGGGCCCTCAAGGCTAATAGATATAACAGTACTAGATAATGACACATATTATGCTATAGATAGAACAAGAGGCAGAATTTTTGGATATGATTATCAAGGTAATTTGCTATATGCCTTTGGTAGTTTAGGAAATAAGGTGGGCTATCAGCAGTTTCCTACCGCTATTGATAACCTTGGTAATGATTTGCTTGTACTTGATTCAAGAAATGTAGGAATAACAATATTTAAATTAACTGAATATGGTAAGCTAATTAATAATGCACTTCTGGCATATTCTCAAGGCGAATATGATCTTTCAGCTGAATATTGGAGAGAGGTACTAACATATAATGGTAATTACGACATGGCTTATATAGGTATTGGAAGGTCCTTACTAAGACAGGAAAAATATAAAGAAGCTATGGAATATTTTGAATTTGCTTATGATGATGACAATTATTCTAAAGCCTTTAAATTGTATCGTAAGGAATGGATAGAAGATAATATTGTTTTATTAGTGACATCATTTATATTAATTATTACAATACCCTTAATAGTTGGTAAGGTAAAAAAAATAAAGAGAGAGGTGGCAGCTGAATGAAAGTGATTGCTTCTAGATTAATTTCAGATAATAAACGGTATAAACTGCGACACCTGGGTACCACTCTTCGTTATTCTTTATATGTTATTACCCATCCACTAGATGGCTTCTGGGACTTAACCCATGAAAAAAGGGGTTCACTTGGAGCAGCTAATGTAATAATATTTTTGGCATTATTGGCAAATATTTTAAGACTGCAGTTTACAAGCTTTTTATTTATTAAGGTTATTTGGGAGTTTTTGAACATATTAGAAGAAGTTTTGGCTTTTTTAGCACCAATAATAATTGGATGTATAGCAAACTGGGGACTTACCACCTTGTTTAATGGCAAGGGAACAGTGAAGGATATATATATGGCAATAGGATATTCCTTGACACCTTATGTTCTCATACAGTTTCCTATGATTTTAATTAGTAATTTAATAACCATCGAAGAAGGCGCTTTATATTACTTCCTGCACTATTTCTCATTAATATGGTGTGGAGTGCTGATTATCAGTGCAGTTATGATGATACATGACTATACAGTAAGCAAAACTTTAGCAACTTTGGTTGCAACGGTTGTAGGAATGATGGTAATTATATTTGTTATGCTTTTATTTTTCACTTTGGTATCTGACGCCATCGCATATTTCGTATCGTTGTATAAAGAAATTAGTTTCCGCTTTTACTAATAAGGAGGATTATAATGATGAAAATAAAAAAATTAAGCATACTCCTCTTGTTAGTACTTATATTCACTGGGTGCAGCAAAGAAGTAGAAGAGGAAAATGCACTGGAGAACTATGCTTATGAAGAAAGTGACAAAACTTTTGTTTTGGAAAATGATCATATAAAATTTACTTTAGATCCAAGTACAACTTATTTTGA
>CAZMYP010000042.1:13814-19754 GCA_964570535.1 uncultured Herbinix sp. | reverse complement strand
CTATTGCAAAAGAAATTGAATTAGATGATCCATTTGAGAATATGGGCGCACAGATACTAAAAGAGGTAGCTACAAAAACTAACGATGTTGCTGGTGATGGTACTACTACTGCTACTGTATTAGCACAGGCTATGATTAGTGAGGGAATGAAGAATCTGGCAGCAGGCGCAAACCCTATTATCTTAAGAAAGGGTATGAAGCAGGCTACAGATATAGCAGTAGATGCAATTGTAGGAATGAGCTCCACTCTTACAGGTAAAGATCAAATTGCAAGAGTTGCAGCTATATCCGCTGGAGATGATACAGTTGGTCAATTAGTAGCAGACGCTATGGAGAAGGTAAGCAACAATGGAGTTATTACTGTAGAAGAATCCAAGACTATGATGACAGAGCTTGACCTTGTAGAAGGTATGCAGTTTGATCGTGGCTATATTTCAGCTTATATGTGTACTGATATGGATAAGATGGAAGCTGTATTAGAGGATCCATATATCTTAATTACTGACAAGAAGATATCAAATATCCAAGAGATATTACCTCTCCTTGAGCAAGTTGTACAATCTGGTGCAAAGCTATTAATTATTGCAGAGGATGTTGAGGGTGAAGCTCTTACAACAATCGTTCTAAATAAATTAAGAGGAACCTTTGTCTGTGTTGCCGTTAAAGCTCCTGGCTATGGTGACAGAAGAAAAGCTATGTTACAGGATATTGCTATCCTTACAGGCGGCACAGTTATTACTGATGAGCTAGGTCTTGATTTAAAGGAAACTACTATGGATCAGCTAGGTCGTGCAAAATCTGTTAAGGTGCAGAAGGAAAATACAATTGTTGTTGACGGAGAAGGTCAAAAGGCTGAAATTGAAGCTAGAATTAATCAGATTAAGGCACAAATCGAGGAAACTACTTCCGAATTTGATAAGGAAAAATTACAGGAAAGACTTGCTAAGTTATCAGGTGGTGTGGCAGTAATAAAGGTTGGAGCTGCAACTGAGACAGAGATGAAGGAAAGCAAGCTTCGTATGGAGGATGCTTTAGCAGCAACTAGAGCAGCTGTTGAAGAGGGTATTGTCGCAGGTGGTGGCTCTGTATTTATTCATGCTGCTAAGGAAGTTGCTAAATTGGCTGACAACTTAGAGGGTGATGAAAAGACTGGTGCTAAGATAATTCTTAAGGCTCTTGAGTCACCTCTTTATTGCATAGTTGATAATGCAGGTTTAGAGGGCTCTGTGGTTATTAGCAAAATCAAGGAAAGTAAAAACGGAGTAGGATTTAATGCTTTAACTGAAGAATATGTAGATATGGTTGTTGCAGGAATCTTAGATCCTACTAAGGTGGCAAGAAGTGCTCTGCAAAATGCTACAAGCATAGCTTCCACATTATTAACTACTGAATCAGTAGTAGCAAACATAAAATCTGACGAACCTGTTATGCCTGCTGGAGCTGGCGGAATGGGAATGATGTAAGCTTATACAATAACAAATATGTTTTTGACAAACATATAGGGGTACACAAGTATAACCATAATGCACTGTTGCTGGTGCCTAGGGATTATGCCTGTGTGCCCCTAGTGTAATTAAGCATATATCAGTCTTCACTGATAATATAACCCCATTTATGACTATATGAGATATATGAACTAATCCATTAAAACATAATCCATTAAAACATAATTTTCGTATTGACAAGAGTAAGAGGATTGTATATGATGTATCAGTAAACTTAATACATATTATTATATGCTAGGGGAGCGACAGCTGAGAAGTATGTGAACTTGCAATACTATTGCAATGCATACTGACCCTCACCACTTGAACCGGGTAATACCGGCGTAAGGAAGCAATCAAGTGTCCCCTCCTATGCAAATTAAAGGAGGATTTTTTTATGTTTAAAAGACTTTATGACTTATTAATCGTGACAGACCTTGAAGGTGGGAGCTTTTACCCTACCACTTTGGGTAACATTATCTTGCTAATTGTTATTTGCATTTTATTTATTGCGCTGCTTGCTATTAGTGGAAGCAAGAAAAAGGTCAATGCAAAGCAGCTGGCTTTTTCGGCAGTTGCAATGACAATGGCAGTTGTTACTTCTATCTACACCATTTATGAACTACCCTTTGGCGGTTCAGTAACTTTATTTCGTATGTTCTTTATTTGCTTTATCGGTTATCTATACGGAACAAAGGCAGGTATTATCACAGGTGTGGCATATGGTATTCTTGATTTTATATTAAAGCCCTATGCAATAACACTAGTACAGCCTCTGCTAGATTATCCTATAGCCTTTGGATGCTTGGGACTCGCCGGGGTATTCTCAAAGTCCAAATATGGAATTATTAAAGGTTATCTTTTGGGAGTAGCGGGAAGATATATCTGTCATGTATTAACAGGAATAATATACTTTTATGAATATGCAAATGGAAAAAATATTGTCTTATATTCTCTAACCTATAATGCATCATATATAGTGCCAGAAGCGATTTTGACAATAATAATTCTATCTATTCCTGCAGTTCGCCAATCATTGGGTGTTGTTAAAAAGATGGCATTGGAGTAGTAGAAGAATATTAGTCTGCCATTCGTGTAACAGCCACGTAAATGCCGGAAATTTTATACCAAGTGGGAAAGTCCACAATACCTGTAGCAGGTAGATTGAAGATGCTCTGGAAGACTCTTACTGCCTCTGCTGTCTGGGCATTGTATTGGCCTGTTACTGCAAGGCCTGGAATCAGAGTATAGACATCAGCAATAGCATTTAATTGCTCCTGAATCATTCTTACATCACCTCCACTGGCTCCAATAGTCAGGTTGTGTCCTGGCCAGGAGGCAGGAACACCAGAGACTATTGGTGCAGTGTTGATAAAGATAGAGCTTCCATAAAAATGTCTTAGTATGCTTATTGCATCGAAGCCTTGATCACCCAAATCCTTTGATCCCCACTGGGTCATCCAATTAGGACATTGTACCCTGTTGCCATCACAATATTGGGTTAGGATAGGCTGCTTTATATTTGGCCTAGATAGATAATTTACGAATAAGGATTCAACTGTAAAACTTATATTTTCATATATATTTCGGCCAGGCATCCATTTGTGGTCAAATGCAGTTGAGGAGGTTACGGTAAAATTAAAGCCTTGGTTGCGATACCATTCAGTAAAAACTCTATTTAAGGTAAAGGATAGTATAGCAAGTACATTTGCCTGTATAGTAGATTCCGGCCAGGTTGCGTATATTTCACTTGAGGCTACATTTTTAATATAATCTCGAAATTTTACATAATGATTTGCAGCAGAGGTATCTGTGGGAGGCCCGTCATGAACAACAATAAACTCTGGAATTACTACCTGACGTAATACGATTTCACCTGTTTCAGCCGCTGGATTTATCTCTGGTTCTGCTATCTTAGGAGGAAAGTCGCCAAATAAGGTATGGGGTTGGATTACAAATTGGGAGTATTCTGTAGAGGAAGCATCTACTTGTTCCATGGTTGCATCCTGTATGGCTGTAGTATCCGCTAAGAGCTGCATATTGTAGACAAATACAGGAGTATAATCTACTTGTTCGGCCCTGATATTGTAATCAGAATAGGGCTGTATTTCAGAGGGAGCAAGACTATAGTCTATAGATGGAGCAGGAAGCTCTATCACAGGTGTAAGCCCTGATATATCTGTCTTTAGTTTCTCAATAACTACAGCTGGTTGGGAGGGAGAGGATATACTTATAGTAGCCCCTTCAACAGGAGCCATATTTGGCGTAACACAATGAATTTGTAGTCTACCAAAGGACTGTGTTCCAACTTCTGTAGGATATACTCTTATTCTTTTGTTATCCTTGATTATTTTGCTGTTAGGAATGGGATTATTCATAGTCAACACCTCAAAATTCACTCACTACTTCAACTTATGTAATAGAGGTAAGAAAGTGAACACCTTTTCAAATAAGAAAATGAGCTACTGCAAAATAATTAATATCTTGCAGTAGCTCTAATTTTAAGGGTGGAAGACTTATCTTTTTGGAATGATTTCTAACCAGTAACCATCAGGATCACTAATAAAATAAATACCCATTCCTGGGTTATCATAACAGATACAACCCATTTCTTTATGCTTTTTATATGAATTCTCATAATCATCTGTTACAAACGCAATATGAAACTCGTTATCTCCTAGATTATAAGGTCTATCCCAATCTCTAAGCCATGTTAACTCAAGCTGATGCTCTGTAGTTCCATCACTTAGAAAAGCCAGTGTAAAATCACCGGAATCCGAAGTCTTTCGACGAACTTCCTTTAATCCCAATGCTTTTTCGTAAAAGTCTAGGGATTTATCAAGATCTAAAACATTAAAATTATTATGTGCAAATCTAAAATTCATAATAGACCACCTTCTATCTTGTATATGGTAATCACATTCTTACTTTGTTTAATTTACAAGCTCAAATCTCTTATCATACTTTTCTTTTAAGCTTGCTAAATCAAACTTTGAATTCAAGTGCTTATCAAGTGCTTCTATAAGGGATTCTCCAGTTAATGCACTTATGGGAGCAGCTAAATCCCCAGCTTCCTTAGGAGCATTGGCTACCACAATTGGTGCCAGGCTAGGCGTGGGTGTCTCATTAGCTTTATTGTTGACTGATGTAACCTCTTCTGAGTTAAAAAATTCAAATAGAGCGTTGGATAAATCGGGTTTAGATATCAAGCTAAGTTCTGAATGATTGGCTAGATAATCATTAATTAGTACAGCATCATCAGGAGCACTTACAATAACACTACAGGAAGCATTTTTCCTATTACCATTAGAGTCTGTAGCTAAAATAAAAGCAAAAACATGAATCATGCCAACTTTTTTGGCTGTAATACGGCCTCCCGAACTGATACTAGCTATTGTAGAGTCGTTGCTAATAAACATGGCATTCTCAGTTGTATTGGCTGGTTTAATTATAACATCCAACAAATCACTTTGGTCCTTGCCCAAAATGATGATAGAGCGTGTCATCTTAAGACTAAAAGCAGGAGGTCCAACAGTTACATCGCAGCTTAGTGGAATTGAAATAATACCTCTTTTTATTGTAGCTGTAAGTATCGTCGAACCCACTTTATTAGCTATAAATCTACCATCCTCATTAATAGTAACTATATCAGAGTTATCAGATTTAAAACTGATTTCTGTATCCTTCTCAGCAGGAAAAACTCTTAAAGTAAAGGACTCACCAACATTTAAGGATTTCTTAGCTATGTTAAGTCTGTATTCGCTATTTTTATCTTTATCTATTTCTGATGCCCGAGCTATACTAACAGAAGATGGTATAATTTGTGGCAAAAAAGTAAAGAGAAAAATTAAAGCAAAGAAAATAAAAAATTTTCTTAATAAATTATTGTACATGGTATTCCTCCAAATTATGATGGATATGTCACATCCTATTTGTTCCACATCTATATCCATAAGATAACAATTAAATTTGTCAGAAAAGTGTCATTATTAACTAAATGATATAAATATCATCAGAAGAGGAATCAATCCTTAACTTGATTTTGTCTTTCTTCGATATATCTTCTCCATTGATAGTAATGGTGCCAGATGTTGCTTTTACTAGTCTGTTAATCATTTTTAATGTAGTTGTCTTACCACAACCACTTAAGCCGATCAGGACAACTAGCTTTCCTTTTTCAATGTCAAAAGATATGTCTTTTAGCACTGTTGTGTCTTAAAATCTTTTACTTACTTGCTTAAATTCAATCATTAATATCCACCATTATTTTTACATATAATTATTCGTTATACACTAATAAGAACATTTTCGCAAATTTGAGAAATAAGTATTCAATATAAAAGGATAATAAATTAGTGAAAAAGTGCACTTGTTAACTAATAACACTAAGGATTTGCTACACTTTCATACTAATGGGATATTATGTAAAGTTATTTAAGTTTTGCTACTTGTTTTT
>CAZMYP010000042.1:0-13714 GCA_964570535.1 uncultured Herbinix sp. | reverse complement strand
CTTTCATACTAATGGGATATTATGTAAAGTTATTTAAGTTTTGCTACTTGTTTTTCAACATATAGTTAATATATAATAATACATAAGAAGTAAAAGCTTCTTTTGTTTTTATGGAATTGTTTGTATCAAAGAGCATATAAGAAACATAGATAGCCAACATATATTTACATAAACCGGATACTAAGGATAAAGTATAGTTACAATAAAGGAGGATTCATTAATGCAGCATATATTAATTGCAGATGATAATCGTGATATAACTGATATCTTATCGACTTATTCCAAAATGGAGGGGTTTGAACCTTTAGTGGCAGCAGATGGTGAGGAAGCAATTAGATTATTTACAGAATTTAATCCAGAGGTTGTCTTACTAGATGTAATGATGCCAAAGGAAGATGGTTATGAGGTATGCAGAAAGATTAGAAAGAAATCAAATGTACCTGTTATTCTTATAACAGCCAGAGGTGAAGACTTTGATAAGATTATGGGGCTTGATATAGGAGCAGATGATTACATTGTAAAACCCTTTAGCCCAAGGGAGGTTATGGCAAGAGTACGAGCGGTACTAAGAAGAATCACTAAGACAACTAAGGAAAACTCTTCAGATAATATGATTACTATTAGTAATCTTGAGATTAATTTAGAGGAATTTACCTTACATATAGGTGGCAGGAAAGTTGCCCTTACCAAAAAAGAGATTGAGACGATGTGGACACTGGTATCAAATCCTAATAAGGTATTTACCAGGGATAATTTATTGGACAGCCTATGGGGATTTGATTACTTTGGTGACAGTAGAACAGTGGATTCTCATATTAAGAGACTTCGGGCAAAGATAGATACTGTAGATCATCCTGAATGGTCCATAAAGACTATTTGGGGAGTGGGATATAAATTTGAAATACTTGAGAACTAGAAGTTATGATCTAAAAGATAGAGGAGCTAATTAGCAATGGCAAAAGAAAACAGGGTTCGCGTTTATAACCGATTGTTTTTCAAGCTGTATTTGAACTATGCAGTTATGTTGCTTGTGACTGCTGTATTAATATGTCTAATATTCACCCAGCTATATAGAAATACAACCATGAAAAATGGCCAGGAGCAATTGATGGAGCAAGCCTCCAATATCTCTGATATAACTACTACTAATTTTATTAACACTAGGAATTATGGAGGTTTTTTAGAATATATTAATAATCAGCAGAAGATAATGGAGCTTGATATATGGACTATATCAAATCCCAGTGCGAATATACCCATGGACGAAAGAATGGAAACAAATTCATTTGAGGAGTTTTCTGTGGGATATAAAGAGTATGTTGAATTGGTAAGGAGTGCTTTTAAAAACAATAAGGTATTTTCCATAGCTGATGATGAAATATATCAGACTCAGACTATAACTGTTGCAGTGCCTATACTTGGAGCTAATTGGGAGGTAGTCGGAGCACTATTACTGAAGGCTCCCATTATAGGAATTAAGGATGTGATTAATGACAGCTTATCCTTGATTGTTGTTAGTAGTGTTGTGGCTTTAGCAATTTCATTTATTATAATAATTATATTTGCCACTGAGCTTTCTCTTCCTATATCTAGGATGCGTTCAACTGCTCTTTCACTTGCAGGTGGAAATTATCTTTCAAAGACAGGAATAAAGAGAAATGACGAGTTAGGTGATCTGGCTAATACGGTAGATATACTAGCTGAAAAGCTCTTAGAGAATGAAGAAGAAAGAAATAATTTGGAACGGATGCGTCATGATTTCTTTGCAAATGTTTCCCATGAGCTAAGGACTCCCATAACAGTGATTAGGGCTTACACAGAATCTCTAGTTGACGGGGTTGTTAAGGAAGAAGAGAAGCAAAACCAGTATTATGAGCGAATGCTTGATGAATGTAAGAGTATGGAGAGGTTAGTTGGAGATTTAATGCTATTATCTAAGATGCAGAATCCTGATTTTGTAACTGAGAAAGAACCTGTAAATCTTATTCAAGTATTTGATGATATAATTCGTAGTGCGGGGGCAATAGCAGAAAAGAAAAATATTAAGGTAGAAATTACAAAGGAAGAGCCAGTGATAATGATGCTCGGTGATTATGGCAGGCTAAGGCAAATGTTTATGGTAATTTTAGATAATGCCATAAAATTCTCTGACAATAACAAATCAGTACACATAAATTTGTCAACTTCGGACAATATAATAGTATCCATTAAGGATGAAGGTATAGGAATGGATACTAATGATTTAAATAATATTTTTGAAAAATTCTATAAATCAAACCTTAGACAAAGGTTCTCATGATGTTTCGTTATACTCTCAAGACAAAATTCATCTGGAACTGGTCTGGGACTTGCAATAGCTAAGCAGATAGCCATGAAGCATGATGGTCATATTGAGGTTAGTACTGAGCTGGGAGTAGGTAGTACCTTTACTTTTACCTTTCCTCCATATGTAATTGAAGAGTAGAGACCTATTATTACCATCATAAATTCCTACAAAGTCCTTGAAATACAGTCTCAAATGCAGTATAATAAGATTATAGAAAGTTCCTGAGATGTACGACACTCCTGTTATTTTGAACCTACATGATATAATATGGGATTCCTACATTTGTGGGCAGATGCCAAGCCGCCATTAGCAGCGGAAGGCAGAAGTTTACATGCGGTTACCCACCTAGCTTAGCTAGGAGTCAAAATGCAGGAAACGGCATTTCGGGTATATACTAAAGATAAGAGCGGCTACGGCCGCTTTTTTTGTATAATAGGAAGGTTAGTCCTATTATACAAAAAATGCTTCGCAAGGATGCGCACTTGCGCGTTTTGTATTTAGCCAGCAAGCTGGCCGCGCTCGGCGCGAGGGTTTCGCAAGCTAAACCCTTTCTTGTATAAGACGAAAGTTTATAACTCTTTCTTGCTTGTTTTTTACTTAAGTAAACTTTATAATATATATATTATCAGTGAACTACTGAATGTAATAATCACAAAGAATAGCGCTTGAATTTATTTGTAACATACACTATTTTATGAAAGAGGGAAAAATATGGCTCTAAAGATAGTTACCGACTCAGCATCTGACATACCCAATAGCACAATAGAGGAATTTGGATTGCATGTAATACCAACCCCTGTTGTAATTGATGAAAAGGATTTTTTTGACGGGAAGACAATATTCCCTAATGAGTTCTATGATATTTTACGAAATGGGAAGGATGTTAAGACTTATCATATTAATTCCCAGATGTTCTATGATAATTTTCTGCCATATGCGAAGAATAAGGATGAAGTAATATATATTTGCTTTTCTACAGGAATAGCCGGAACCTTTAATGCTGCTAATATTGCTAAGAGAGAGATATTAGAAGAATATCCAGAATTTGAACTTACAATTATTGATTCTAAATGTGCGTCCTTGGGTTTTGGATTGGCAACATATTATGCCCTAATTATGCAGAGGGCAGGGGCCAGTAAAGAGGAAATAATCGAAGCTATTGAATGGCATTGTGATCATATGGAGCAAGTATTTACCGTTAAGACCCTAGAGTTTCTCCTAAAAGGGGGACGATTAAGCAAGACCTCAGCATTAGCAGGAAGCTTACTCGATATCAAACCAATTATTAATATTAATGATTTAGGAGCTCTTGAGGCCTTTGAGAAGGTTAGAGGAAGACAGAAATCATTAAAACGTTTGGTGGAAATAGTGGGAGAAAGAGGCAAGGATTTATCTAATCAAACCATAGGAGTTGTTCACGGAGATGATGCCGAGACTATGGAAGCAGTGAAGGAGATCTTAAGGAATACATATGGATGTAAGAATTTTATAGATAGTTATGTTGGCTGTGCCATAGGTGCTCATACTGGTCCAGGTATAATAGGTATTATTTTCCTTAATGAGGAATCACTCTATGTCCATGGCAAGGATGTAATATCAAAGTAAATAACACCAAGAGGTGATAGCAATAACTAGAACAAGGTTCTTAAGGAAACATGCCGTTTTGGTTGCTATCTTAAGAACCTTGTCTAAGAAGGTGCTATGGACTATATAAATATGGTTAGGGTGTGACCTTGGCTTTATCCAGTGCTACTTTAATCGCATCAATTAAAAGTGTTTGAGTATATCTACTATCATCCCTTAATGTTAGCTGGTCTATTGGGACATCATCTTGTAGTTGTGCTGATAACTCTTCTAGAGCAGGTGCAACTAGAGGAAACATAGTGGTAATAGTTTCGTCTAGATTTACGATACGTACGGAATTTATATGGTTTTCATCCAAGACCACTTCAAGATTGATTACTGCATCACTAAGTGGAATGGAGGAGGTCCATACTCCGGCTTTATATAGCTTGGTTTCAGAGGCGACATCTTCATTATCCTTTCCGCTAAACATAAAAATTAACAGAAGAATTAGAAGAATACCTAATGCAGCAAAAATTACCGTATATATGATTTCTTTTACTTGGATAACGACTATTTTCGTTTTTGCCATTTCTATCCTCCGGAGCATAATTGCTTTATTGTCTTAATCTTATTATATATTATTATGCATTATAATAAAATATGCCGACAAGTTGAGTTTACTCAGCAAAATTAAGAGTTGGCAACCCCTAATCTATAGCAATGATTGGAGAACCTCCAGAAGTGCGTCATTGTCTTTAGGGTTCATAAAACAGAAACGAATAAAGCGATTGTCTAGAAAGGGGAAGGAGGAACAATCACGGATTAGTAAGCCCTTCTTGATAGCAGCTTCAAAGATATCCATAGAGCTAATCCCATCCTTTAATATCTTAATTAACAGGAAATTAGCCCTAGGAGGATAGCAGCGTATGTTCTTATTAGACTTAAGAATGAACATAATGCGGTCTCTCTCCTTTCCAATCATACTACGGGTTTCCTTGATGTAATCCTCATCAGTGAACATAAGCTCCCCGGCAATGGCAGCTAAGCTGTTGATTGTCCAGGGATTTTTTCTTTGGTTCATTTCCTTAAGTAAATCTCTATTGCCACAGATGGCATAGCCCAGACGAAGTCCTGGTGCAGCAAAGAACTTAGAGATACCCCTAAGAATAATGATATTATTGTAGTAGTTAGTCAAGGGAATAGAGGTTATCTTAGAGGTATCCTCAGCAAATTCAACATAGGTTTCATCTACCATTACAAAGATTCCTTTTATCTTACAGGCATCCAGTATATGCCTCATATCGCTTCTAGTAATAGAAGAGGAGGTGGGGTTATTGGGATTACATATAATAAGAAGATCAATCTCTGAGGTTAGCTCTTTTTCAAGAGATAGGATGTCCAGCTGAAAATCATTCTCCTCATCCAAGGGATAGTAAAGGGTAGACCCACCACCTAGAGACACCTCCCGTTCGTATTCAGAGTAGGTAGGGCCTAGTATTAGAGCCTTTCTTGGATTCTTAATTTGGATAAAGAGGGAGATTAGCTCAGTTGAGCCATTGCCTACAATAATATTATCCATATCAGTTTTCACATAATCTGCGATACAGCTTCGAAGGGAGGAATATTCCCTATCAGGATAAGTCATTATGGCGTCAATCTTTTCTGCCAGGGTAGCTTTCAGCTTTGGTGAAATACCTAAAGGGTTCACATTGGCTGAGAAGCTGATGATATCCTCCTTTTTAATGCCGTAGATTTTTTCTATTGTTTCCAAATCACTTCCATGAAAATGATCCGAGTGTTTTATCATCTTTATATGCTCCTTTCGATTTAAAATACCTTTCTAAGTCAAGGGACAGCTACTAGATTTTTATCCCTGTATGCTATATAATTATTATTAATATATTATAACTCTTTTAGAAAAATTGCAATGAAGTATATCAAGGATGGAGGGGTGAATATGTCCTTGCAGCTTTATCTTGGAAGTGCTGGTTCTGGCAAATCCTATCAAATGTATCGTAATATTATAGAGGAATCACAGAAGAATCCAGGGACGAATTATCTTATAATTGTACCAGAGCAGTTCACCCTACAGACGCAGAAGGATATCGTATCCATGCATCCAAGGCATGGCGTCATGAATGTGGATATCTTATCTTTTATGCGATTTGCATATCGGATATTTGATGAGCTTGGAGGAAACGATTTTCCTGTATTAGAGGATACTGGAAAAAGCATGGTTATACGAAAAGTAATAGCAAAGAAGAGTAAGGAGCTTATACTGTTTGGAGCAGGGATTAAAAAGACAGGCTTTATTAACGAGCTAAAATCCTTACTTTCTGAATTTTATCAATATAATATCAGGCCAGAGGATTTTAAGCAGATGATGGATATATCTGCCAGGAAGCCAGTGCTTAAGGCAAAGCTTCAGGATATAAGAACTATATACGAGGGCTTTGCAGATTTCATGAAGGAGCGTTATATAACTGCTGAAGAGTTACTTGTAGTGCTAAGTAAGGTGATTGATAGGTCAGACTGGCTTAAGAATAGTGTTATATGCTTAGATGGTTTTACTGGCTTTACTCCATGTCAGAATGAGATATTGGCTAAGATGATGTCCTTGGCCAAGAAGGTTATGGTTACGGTAACGATAGATCCCAGAGAATCCTTAGGAGATAAGGAATCTGAATACCGATTATTTGGATTAAGTCATAAGACTATAGATAAGTTAACCGAGATTGCAGATGCAACAAGTACAAGGATAGATGAGCATATATATGTACAGGGCAAGACAGCTTGTAGGACTCCCTATCGATTCAACAATTCACCTGCTCTGGCTTTTTTAGAGAGGAATCTATTCAGGTACCCATATGAGCTATATAAGCAGGAGCAGGATGAGATTAGTATCCATTGTGCTAAGAATCCCGAAGCAGAGATTGCATTTGTGGTTAGAGAGATTAAGAGACTTATAAGAGATGAGGGATATCGTTATAAGGATATAGCAGTTGTTACGGGAAATATCGAGGCCTATGGACGCATAGCAAAGCACTATTTTAATCAAGCGGCTATACCATGCTTTATAGATTATAAGAAGGAGATATTAGTCAATCCCCTAGTTGTATTTTTGCGCTCAGCTATTCAAATAGTCTCAGAGGATTATAGCTATGAGAGTGTATTTGCTTATCTTAGAACTGGGCTTAGTGACATAAGCAGGGAGGATACGGATATTCTTGAGGATTATGTGCTGGCTCTGGGTATTCGAGGAGCTAAGTCTTATCTAGAGCCCTTTAAAAGAACCTTTGGCAGAAAAAAGCCTATTGATTTGGAGAGGCTTAATAGTATACGTGATAGACTAATAGGTGAGATTCACCCTCTATATGAGATACTAAAGGATAAGACTAAGACAGTTAGGGACTACACGAGGGCCCTATATGAGCTAGGTATTAAGCTTAATGTATGGGGGAAGCTAGAAGAGCTTAATGAATTCTTTAAGGAAAAAGATATGGCTCTTATGTCTAAGGAATATGATCAGGTATATAGGATTGTAATGGAGATCTATGATCAGATTGTCATGCTTCTTGGCGATGAGTATATCAGTATAAAGGAATTCACTGAGGTATTTGAAACTGGACTCGTGGAGGCCAAGGTAGGACTTATTCCTCCTGGTATGGATGAGATAGTTATTGGTGATACGCAGCGAACCAGATTAAAGGATATTAGGGCCTTATTTTTTATTGGAGTAAATGAAGGAATTGTTCCAAAGGTTATCGGAAGCGGAGGTATCCTATCTGATATAGATAGAGAGCTTCTTACTAACAATGGAATAGAGCTTGCTCCTACTAAGAGGCAGCAGGCATTTACAGAGAACTTCTATATATATCTTAGCATGACAAAGCCTAAGGATAGGCTATATATAACCTATCATAGAGTTAATGAAGAGGGTAAGTCCCTTGGTCCATCCTATTTAATAGGTAAGCTTCTAAGCTATTTTAAGGATAATAGTCTAGTGATTAAAAATCAGGATGGACAGGACAATAATCTGGAGCATATACTCTGGGATGGTGGAATATCTTATCTGGCGGAAGGGCTTAGGAGGTTACAGGATGGCAAGACTGAAAAATATGATAACAAACAGGATAATAATGAAGAGAATAAAGAGAAAAATAAAGAGGCTGAGCTGTCCATAGAGGAAAGGGCATCAATTATCTTTAATGAGCTATATTATTATTATAATGAAGATAATGATAGAAGAAGGATTCTTGAGCTCTTGAAATCCGGTGCTTTTTATGTGAACTCTGAAAGAGGTATATCTAAGGAGGCTGCCCACCTTCTATATGGAGATGAATTAAGTGCAAGTGTAACCAGATTAGAGCGTTATGCAGGCTGTGCTTTTGCTCATTTTATGTCCTATGGATTATCCTTGGAGGAGCGAAGAGAGTATAAGCTCGCGGTTCCGGATATTGGGAACATATTTCATGATGCTATAGATGAGTTTTCAAAGATGCTTGATATAAGCGACTATAATTGGCATACAATACCTGATTATATAAGAGAAGAATGGGCGGTCATGAGTGTAGAAAAGGCTGTGGAGGATTTTGAGGGCAGCTATATAAGAAGCAATAAGAGAAACGAATATCTGATAAAGAGAATTGAGAGGATAACGATAAGGACTCTCTGGGCTCTATGTAATCAGATACGCCAGGGAGCCTTTGAGCCTTCGGGATATGAAATGCCTTTCTATCATGTGCTCGATGACAGTCTGTCACTTGCGGGTAGAATTGATAGGATGGATCTATATGAGACAGAGGATAAGTTATATGTAAGAGTGATTGATTATAAATCAGGATCTACATCCTTTGATATTCAGAGTATATACCATGGCCTTCAGCAGCAGCTTGCCATATATCTAAGTGCTGCTATGGACTTTCTCAGTAAGGAGCATAAGAGTAAGGAGATAGTCCCTGCGGGAATATTCTACTATCACATAGATGATCCCATAGTAGCCAAGTCGGATGAGATAGATGAGGATATATATAAGAGTCTGAAGATGAACGGACTTGTAAATAAGGATAAAGAGATAATCGGGTTTATGGATAATAAGCTTGGGGGTCCAGATGGTAGCCTTCGCGCTTCTGCAAAGTCAGATATAATTCCAGTGGGTATCAATAAGGAGGGTGAGCTTTCAAAGCGCTCATCAGTAGCAGATAATAATCAGATAAAATCACTGCTTGACTATGTTAATCAAAAGCTTATTAATAACAAAGATAATATATTAGAAGGAGATACTAGCTTAAATCCTTATAGGTCAGGAGAGAGGAAGGCTTGTGATTACTGTGAATATAGAAGTGCCTGTGGATTTGATCCAAGGCTTCCTGGATACTCGTATCGTAACCTGGCAAAACGGCCTATAGATGAGCTTAAGGAAGAGATATGGGGAGAGGAAGAGGAGAAGAGTGATTAGCTAGCTAGATAGATTTTCAGATGGGCCTGCCAGGTGAGTCCATGGAGTATACAATTGTGATGATCTGAATTAGATATTATGGGATAGAGATTGATTGAAGGGGGATAGATGGCTATGGTCTGGACTGATGCACAAGAGAGGGTAATAGATACAAGGAATAAGAATCTATTGGTTTCAGCAGCTGCGGGCTCTGGTAAGACTGCGGTGCTGGTGCAGCGAATTATATCTATGATTACAGAGGGGGAGAGTCCACTCGATATAGACCATCTTTTAGTAGTGACCTTTACAAATGCCGCAGCTGCTCAGATGAGGGACAGGATTGGTAAGGCACTTGATAAAAAGCTTATTAATGAACCGAGTAATGGCCATATACAGAAGCAGGTCTCCCTGCTTCAAAGTGCTCATATTACCACTATACATAGCTTTTGCCTAAATGTTATAAGGAATTACTTTCATCATATCGATCTGGATCCCTCCTTTAAGATGGCTGAGGAAGCAGAGATTACTCTGATGAAGTCAGATATTATAGCCAATGTCCTTGAGACCTGGTATGAGGAGGGTAGAAAGGATTTTCACCGTCTGATTGAAAGCTATTCCTATTCTAAATCAGATATTCCTATAGAAGATTTAGTGCTTTCTCTCTATAATTTCGCTATGAGTAATCCATGGCCAAAGACCTGGCTTGATAGCATTGGATTATCCTTTAGACTAGGCACTAAGGATGATATGAACAGAGCTGCTTGGATGAAGGAGATTCTTAACCATGTGGCTGTAGTTATTTTGGATCTTAAGGATAAGATTGAGACTGCCATAGAGATATGTAATGAAGCTGATGGGCCATCTGCCTATCTGCCAGCACTTCTAAGCGATAGTGAGATGCTTATAGGATTCATGAATATTAAATCCTACGAAGACTATTCCAAGGCATTATCAGACATTTCCTTCGCCCGTTTATCCTCGAAGAGACAAAATGAGGTAGACCAGTCTAAGAAGGACAGAGTAAAGGGCCTAAGGGATGAGATGAAGAAAGGGATTAAGGACCTTGTAGCATCGTTTTTCTTCCAGCCTATAGAGGATATGCTAAATGATATGCAGGCAGTAGGAGGTGTTATGGAGGTTCTATCAGAGCTGACCAAGGACTTTATGGGTGCCTTTGCAGCAAAGAAGGAGAATAAGAACCTTATTGATTTTAACGATTTGGAGCATTTTGCCCTTAGGATACTAATAGAAGAAAAGGATGGAGATTTTGTTCCTACTAAGGCCGCTCTAGAGCTTAGTGAGCAATTTGATGAGATACTTATAGACGAATACCAGGATAGTAACCTGGTGCAGGAGACCATCCTAAAAGCTATATCCAGAGAACATCAGGGCTTATATAACAGATTCATGGTAGGAGATGTTAAGCAGAGCATATACAAATTCCGCCTGGCAATGCCTGAATTATTTCTTGAGAAATATAGAGACTACAAGACCTATGAACAGGATGATGAGGGCAATATAAATGAAACTCAGAGGATAGATCTGGATAAGAACTTCCGAAGTAGAAGGATTGTATTAGACTTTGTAAATGATATATTCGAACAGATTATGACAGAGGCTATAGGTGGGATTATATATGACGATGCGGCCTCATTAAAATACGGAGAACTATATGAGGAGCAGATGCTAGGGATGGATGAGCAAGTAGCTTCTGATACAAGTGATAGAATATCTAAGGATGTTGAGCTTATATTAGTGACCGAGGAAGAACTCACTGATGATACAAAAGATGGTTCGAGTGATGCAGAAGAGAATTTATCCGACGAAAAACAAGCTTTATTCGATGAAGAGGAGCTACAATACTCCAAGAAGGAGCTGGAGGCAAGAGCAGTTGCAAAGAGGATAAAGGAGCTTATTAATCCTGATAAGGGTCTACTTTTATTTGATAAGGACGAGGAGGGCAATTTTATTCATCGTCCAGCCAAGCTTAAGGATATTGTGATACTTCTTCGAACCATGACAGGCTGGTCTGATGTCTTTGTAAATACCCTAATGCAGGAGGGAATCCCTGCCTATGCTGATACTGGTACAGGTTATTTTCAGACTACTGAGATAATGACAATCCTAAATATGTTAAGAGTTATCGATAACCCTAGACAGGACATACCATTTACAGGGGTATTGTACTCTAAGATAGGGGGACTAAGTTCTGATGAGCTAGCCCACCTTAGGCATATGGATAAAAGAAAAACCATGTATGAGTCCTGTCTTATATATGCAGAGGAGGGAGGCAATGAGGAGCTAAAGGGGAAGGCATTATCCTTCTTAAGCTTGCTTCATAGCCTTCGTGATATGGTAAAGTACACTCCTATACATGAGCTTATCCAGGAGCTTCTTGACATGACAGGATATTCATACTATGTCATGGCCATGCCTGGAGGAGATAGGCGAAAGGCCAATATAGATATGCTTTTATCCCTCGCAGTAAGTTTCGAGAAGGGAAGCTATAGTAATCTCTTTCATTTTATACAGTATGTGGAGAAGCTTCATAAGTATGATGTGGATTATGGAGAAGCAATTATAGCAGGAGAACAGGAAAATACCGTAAGAATTATGAGTATCCATAAAAGCAAGGGACTTGAATTTCCTGTGGTATTCGTGAGTGGACTAAGCAAGCAATTTAACATGCAGGATCAAAGAAGTAAAATTCTCTTTGATGTGGATTATGGTCTAGGACCGGATTATATAGATTTGGAGAAGAGAACCAAGGTTCAAACTCTGCTTAAGAAGGTTATACAGAAGAAGGTTCAGATTGATAATCTGGGTGAGGAGCTTAGGGTACTGTATGTGGCCATGACAAGGGCTAAGGAAAAGCTTATTATGACAGCTTATCTTAAATCTGAGGAGGATTTGGATGTAAGGAAGGATTTCTCTTTCTTCGAGCTCATGTCTGTAAAAAGTTATCTGGAGCTTGTGCTTCCTGCCATGAACAATGCCTTTACTGATTATATGAAAGTTTATCTGCTGCGAAAGAGCGAGATAATATATGAGGAAATGTCCAAGCAGCTATTCCTAGAGCAGGATTCCAAGGATATAGAGGCAGAGCTTGCAGAGGGTAAAAGGGACGAGGAAATCCAGCAGGAAATTGAGAAAAGGCTTTATTATGAATATCCATATTCAGATGAAGCTAAGCTTAGGGTTAAGCTATCTGTATCAGAGCTAAAGAAGCTAGGACAATTCGTAGATGATGAGGATAGTGAGCATCTCTATGGGGACGAAGGTAAGCAATTATTAAGGGAAATCCATATTAATGAGAATCAGTATGTTCCTGATTTTATTAAAGGCCCCGAGGCAGAAATCACAGGAACTGATAGAGGTACCCTATATCATAAGGTGCTGGAGCTTCTTAGGCTTTCAAGAGTCAATAGCTTTGATGATTTGCTGAAGGAGCTAGATGTATTGGTTGGTGCCGGACAAATAGCTGCTGATGATGTCGGAAGGCTTAATACTAGAAACATATATAAATATACCCAGAGTGACCTAGCCAAGCGTATTATAAAAGCTGAGGCAGCAGGAAGGCTCTATAAGGAGAAGCAGTTTGTAATAGGATTAAAGGCCTCTGACCTCTATCCTGATCAGGATGATAGTCATGAGCTTATTCTAGTTCAGGGTATAATTGATGTATTCTTCGAAGAGGATGGAGGGCTAGTGCTCCTTGATTACAAATCCGATGTAGTTAAGGATGAGGACCAGCTTACCTCCAGATACAAGGTTCAGCTAGAGTACTATAAGAAGGCCTTGGAGCAAATATTAGATAAAAGGGTAAAGGAAATGATAATATATTCGCTATATCTGGGTAAGGAAATTAAGCTTGTATAATCCCCCCAAATTACAATAAATATAAGAAAGAAGTTAATGTCAAATTTTTCTTAAATGCATCCGTAGCTTGGAATATTACTCTATAAGATGGTTACACTCTAGAAAACGAAATTAGAAAGGGTGTAGCCGGATGGCAAAAAAAGAAAAGATAATTGATTTGAACAATATAAAGCTTGAGGAAGAAATGAAATACGAGATAGCTAATGAGCTAGGATATCTTGATAAGGTTATAGCAACGGGATGGAAATCACTAACCGCCAAAGAATCAGGAAGAATAGGTGGTATAATAACCAAGAGAAAGAGGGAAGAGAAAAATAAGAGCGAAGTCGAATAAAAAATAGTTAATTATAGAATAAGCCATAAACATTTCAAAATTTAGTATTGGGACATTATTATTCTTCGAAGATATAAAATAGGAAAGTTCGTCCTATTATACAAAAAATGCTCCACTAAGGATGCGCACTCGCGCGTTTTGTATTTAGCCAGCAAGCTGGCCGCGCTCGGCG
>CAZMYP010000041.1:0-19854 GCA_964570535.1 uncultured Herbinix sp. | reverse complement strand
TCCATTTAAAAAGCCAATAACTATTCGTTAAACTATTGTTTTGCGAATAGTTAGATGTATTAGATAATATATACTTTTATTTACCTACCACTGCCATTTTGTCCATTTGCATGATGTTGAATAACAGTTTAATGCCAGTATCCTGCTCAATACAATCCATGATGGCCTGAATTCCAATTCTAAATAAAACTATATCATTAATTTTAATACAGTATGCACAAATCCAATATTAAGGGTTCTATTCATATTTTTAAGGATAAGAATGTTGATTTTAATATAATTAAATTTTTATATATGTTTTTATATAAAAAAACAGAGATCATAATCTACTAAATTAAAATCTCTGTTCACCTACAATACGTTCTAATTCCATTACTTCTGCACTTGATAAATCTTGATTTTTAAGATAATCTATCAAAAACGTACTTAAGGATCCATTATATAATTTATTCAACAAAACTCGTGTCTCAATATTCTGTACTGCTTTTTTCGATATAGCAGCTCGACATAAAAACCCAGGATCTTCTCTCTTCACTGCTCCTTTATCAATAAGGCGCTTTATTACAGTATAGGTCGTATTCTTCTCCCAGCCAATATACTCTTTGATGATCTTTGAAATATCTTTTGCAGCCAATACCTTATTGGACCACAATAATTCCATGACATTCAATTCGCCCTCATGTAATCGTATTTCAGACTTTGTCACAATAAACTACACCCCTTTAATCTTGTATGTTCATAGCACTACATCAGTAGAATCAATTCTTTGGCTTAAACATACCAAATATACTTTCAGAAAGAAGTTGACTACATATGTAGATTATCACCCTAATTTTATTCTATAGCAATAGAACATCAAAGTCAAGTCCCAATTAAGAATATTAATCATAAAATACTATCTTATTTATAATTTCAAATACAAAATGTTGCGTAATATGGTACATATTTAACATTGTTTGAAAACCCAAAATTTCTTTCTGATATTTTTATAGAATAAGGAAAATCGATATTTTGTTTTATAACACTTATACTCTTAGATCTTGTATTTGAATCACTAAATAATTCAAGAGGAATAATATAATCATCTTTAGGTAATATAAAATCAATCTTTGCCATGGATTCTGACTCCCAAAAGGCAATTGGATAACCATTAGACCTTAATGTTACAGCAACATAATTTTCAAGTAGTGCTTTTATTGTGGGCCTATTATATGGTGGTATAAGCTGCTTGGATATCATTGAATTAAGAAGCCCTACATCTGATAGATATAACTTGAAATTGGTAATTTCATTGGTATTTAAGCTATTTTTCTCCAATAATGAATATAGATTAGTAAGATCTTCAGTTGCAATTTTATAACTGGGTATAATATAGCTTTGATCAGAAAGACTCTTAATTGCATCCTTGTACATGCCATGGGTAGTTCCCTTACGAATCAATTTATATTGGAACTTCTTATTTTCCTTTATTAGTTGATGAGGCAGGCTATTAAGCACCTGTCTCATTTTCAAGGCTTCACTTTCTGAATTCATAATATTTTGATAGTACTGGTAGGTTCCCATAAGCATACTATGTTGCTCCGGTATATTAGTAAGGTCATTAAAGTTTAAAAATTCATTGATAATAACGGGTAATCCACCAATTTGAAGATAAAGATTATGCAAAGCAAGGAGCTCTTTATGTACAATATCTGGTATCTGTTTGTTTGTTTCGTAATGGGTGATTATGGTTTCTATATACCAATCACTAGCTATAGCTAGTAAAAATTCATTAAATTGCATTGGATAAACCGGTATATGATAATATAATTTCTGCTTATCTTCTTTTATAGGGTAGCTAGAGATGGCTATGATTCTGGGAAATTCCCCCGTATATTGCAAGGCCGTCAGCATATCTAAGGCCTCATTACTATTACTAATTTCATCTAATATAAGAAGTCTATTCTCCTTATTACCCGTATCAAAAAAAGGCTCCTTATCCAGATTAAAATGCTTCGATAATCGATCAGAAACCTGAAACGGGTCCTTTAACTTAAATATTTCATTTGCAAGGGGATCATGCTCAAAGTTTAGATAATAGATATTCTCAAAAAAAGATTTGGCAAAATCATTTGCTAAATAGGTCTTGCCTACCCCTTTTGCACCAGTAATTAGTACCGGTCTAACATCAGATATTTGATTCCATTTCAATAAATAATCAATGGCTTTTCTCTTCACTTGAAATTTCCCCTTATACTTTTCTTAATTTCTTAAATAAATCAGTAAAATAAGTTGGCAAAGGCGCCTTAAATTCAACATATTTATTAGTTGTGGGGTGTATAAATCCAAGAAGCTCTGCATGTAAAGCTTGTCCTTCAAGATGGAAAGGATCCTTAGTCGGTCCATATACTGTGTCCCCGACAATTGGATGATTGATGCTTGCCATATGAACGCGAATCTGATGGGTTCGTCCTGTTTCTAATTCACATTCAATATAAGCATATTTATTGTCAAGATTCTCAATTACCTTATAATTTGTTGCTGCAAATTTTCCGTTCCTAGTGTTTACAGCCATTTTCTTACGTTCTCTTGGGTGCCTTCCAATAGGGGCTTCTACTCTTCCACTATCCTGCTTAAAAGAATTATATACTATTGCATGATATTTTCTAGAGATAGAATGTTCTTTAAGCTGTTCGGCTATGTGCCTATGGGCTGTATCATTTTTGCAGACAACTAATATTCCTGTTGTATCTCTATCTATACGATGAACTATACCAGGTCTTAATACTCCATTTATACCCGATAATTGATCCTTACAATAATATAACAAGGCATTGACTAGGGTGCCAGATTCATGACCTGGTGCAGGATGAACAACAAGACCCTTGGACTTATTAATTACTATAATATCTGTATCCTCATAAACAACCTCTATGGGAATGTCTTCAGGGGCGATTCTAGCCTCTATAGGCTCAGGAATGGATAAAGTTACGGATTGACCAGAAGTGACTCTAAAATTTGATTTTACAGCCTTCTGATCTACTATTACTCTTCCTTCACCTATTAGTTTCTGGATATAAGATCTGGATAGATCATCGATTACCACATTAAGGTACTTATCAATCCGTTCTTTATCATATTCATCCTCCACTATAAGCTGGATATTTTCTTGATCCGACAACTCGATAATATCATCATCCGTTGAATTCATCATCCTTTTTAATCTCCTTATATATCCCTGTTACATATATATTTATTTTATATGTCCTTATTTTCAATATCTTTGTCATCATCATCCATGTTCTCTATATCCATGCTCTCAACATTATTATCTTCATTATCTATAGCTTTCTTCTTCCCTTTACTAAATATATTATCAATAAACTCAAAATCAGCTTCTTTATAGTAAAAAATACCAAGTATTAATAAAAGAAAACTAGACATCGTAAGATAGCAATCGGCTAAATTAAATATGGGAAAATCAATAAGTTCAATATAAATAAAATCAACAACGTATTTTAAGGAAATCCGATCAATAAAATTACCTATGGCTCCCGCTATAATAAATACCCATATAATTTGTATTGGTAGATATCTTCGTTTTTGTGGAATTTGAAAGTATAAAAAAATCAATAAGATTGAAAGTATAATCGTCATTATTGTTAATAAGCTTGTCTTTCCCGTCATTATTCCCCACACAGCTCCAGTATTTTCGTGATACTGAAGTTGTAGCACTTTTGGAATAAGTGAAATTGACCCGTCACTTTGTAAGGTAATCCTAGCAAAGTATTTAGTTAATTGGTCTATTGCCACAAGTATTATAATATATACATAATGCCTTAATCTTTGCTTCATATAGTGTCTCCATTCTGATTAAAAACCATATATTTGTTCTCTAGCACAATTATTAGCTAATCCTGAACATATTTTATTGCCTCTATCATTTCCTCTTTTGAGACAGTAGAATTAATTATTCCATAACCCATTTTGTTTAAATAAATAAATTTTATCTTATCAGATTGCATCTTTTTATCAAGCTTTGTTATATTATATATATCATCACTGGATAGGTTCTTAATACTTATAGGCAGTCCAAATGACTTGATTGTGCTGATTATATTATTAAGCTCATCTTTGCTGATATTTAAACGCCTATATGAGATATAAGCTGCGGCTACCATACCGATTGCAACGCATTCCCCATGAAGAAGTTCAAAGTTCATTAATTTTTCAATTGCATGACCTATAGTATGGCCAAAGTTTAGAAGTGCTCTATCACCCATTTCCTTAGGATCTGATTCTACTACATTCTTCTTTATTATACAGCTTCTTATTATCATCTGCCTTAGAATATCGTAATCTAAAGACATTATTGACTCAAGGTTATTATTTAGCCATAGATAATAGTCAAAATCCTTAATAAGTCCATGCTTGATAATTTCACTCATTCCAGAATTGAATTCCCTCTGTGGAAGTGATTTTAGCGTAGAAAGGTTCATATATACTAATTTGGGTTGATGAAATGCACCAACCATATTCTTATATGCCATAAAATCTACACCTGTTTTTCCTCCTATGCTTGAATCTGCCATAGCTAGTAAGCTAGTAGGAAGCTGCACAAACTCAATACCCCTTAAATAGGTTGCAGCAACAAATCCGGCCAAATCCCCAGTTACTCCTCCCCCAAGGGCTAGTATAATATCCTTGCGATCAAATTTTTCTTCAATAAGTCTGTTATAGACTTGGCCAACTGTATCAAGGTTTTTGCTATCTTCTCCTGCTTTAAAAGTAAAGCAGCTTACACTACTTGCTAAAGGACTTAGAAGCTCCATACACTCCTTCAGATAAAGTGATTCAATATTACTGTCAGTTATTATCATAAAACGCCTATTTTGTAATCCTAGTGAATATAGGGCATCCTTTAAACCGGAAAAATCCTTATGAAATAAAATGGAGTAAGCCGGTGTACCTTCATAATTTACAATGATTTTATCCTGATACATAAAAATTGCATAACCGCATCCTATAACCCTAGACGAGGTTATGCTTCCTCCTTAAATAAAAATTTATTGATACATTAATATCTTGACAGAAAATCTTCCTTTTTTAGTCTGATTTACTGCGCCCCCATAGATAAATTTACCATGTCCACGGACAGATACAACATCATTTTCCTTTAATATATAACTGCTTGATATAATATTCTTGCTATTGACAAATACCTTTCCTCCTACAATCAGACCAGAGAGGCGGCTTCTTGAGCCCTTAAAAGCAACAGCTAAAATACTATCTAAGCGTATAGAGGAAACAGTTCCATTAATTTGCTTTAAATTTGGTTTATATTCAAAATCCTGTTTATCAACCAAGGTCGTACTAACTGTAGTATGTTTAACTCGTGTTAATTGGTCTATTATAAATCCATGTATTGCTGTGTTGCAAAACAAATAGCTATCGTTATTGTTTAAGATTATATCACCAATTTTACTTCGCTCAATACCAAGATTTAATACAGCACCCAGTATATCACGATGATTCAAATTGTCTGAATACTTTTGATTAACCGGTGAAATATAAAGGCAGGATATAGGAAATATAATTTCACTTTCATCTGTTATGTTTTGATCACCACAAAAACAAACCATTTTTCGTTCAGCTTCTGTAAAACCTCCAATGATATATTGTTTCACATTAGGTATTTCATTTTTTAGTCGTAGTAATAAATCCTGTTCATATAAAGTCAAAAAATCAGTAAATAATAAAATTTCTCTGATTTCTGCCATATATGCTAGGTCAAGGAATCGCTTCTTAAGAAGCTGTTCTTCCTTAGCTGTATTATTATTGTCCATAATTGTCCTTACTAGAATTGTGAGTTAAATGTTGGTGGATCAAAGTTATCATTCTTTATCATATCTAGATAATCTCCAGAGATATCCACTGTATCAGGAGAAACAATAAATATACAGCTGGAAATACGATGAAGTCGGCCATTTATAGCATATACAGAACCTGACACAAAATCCATGGTTCTTTGTGCTAGCTTATCATCGAAGCCTTCCAGATTAATTACTGTTGCTCTTCCTGTCAAAAGCATATCACATATAACCTGAGAATCTTCAAAGGTGGTTGGCTTCAAAATACAAACTTCCATACCCTTTGGAGTTGTTCTAATTGGAACAACCTTTCCTGAAGAGCTTCTTTCCATTCCCCTCACCCTTTCCTTTTTAGGTTCATATCCATTGTTTACCTTTGAGGACTGTCGTTTTGGAGTAGTATCAAATTCCTCTTCATCAGCTTTTTTATCAAAGCGCTTTGATTTCTTAGGTTCCTTTATTTCCTCATCTTCATCTAAATAATCATCAAAACCCTCATCCTCTGTTAGTTTCATTGAATTTAAAAAGTTTTTAAAAATATTAGGCATCCTATAACTCTCCCATCTATATTGGCTTTATATTAAGATATATTATTAAAGTTCTGCTCATTTCTTGGTGTTAACTTTAGTTCAAATAATTTCTGTCACCAAAAATGCCTGTCCCAACACGCACCATTGTTGCCCCCTCTTCTATGGCTACAACATAATCACCTGTCATACCCATGGATAGAATATCGAAGTTATGGGGATTAAAGTATGTTACTATATGTCCATTATCAATGTTTTTCGTTTTTATGTCAACAAATAATTGTTTCAATTTACTAAAATATCCTCTATTATTCTCAGGATTAATATCATAAGGAGCAATTGTCATTAATCCTCTAACTCTTATATGGGGTAGCTTTATTAACTCCAAAAGCAATGAAAGTAATTCATCTTCGCTTACACCAAATTTAGTATCCTCTTGAGCAATATTTACTTCAATTAAAATGTCACAAATAATATTTTTTTTGGCTGCCTCTTGATCAATCATAAGTCCAAGGCGCAATGAGTCAACTGAATGAATTAATACAGCCTTACCAATAACCTGCTTTACCTTGTTACGCTGAAGATGTCCAATCAAGTGCCAATTAATACTATCCTTGTACTTTTCTATTAATTCATCATATTTTGTTGATAACTCCTGAACCTTGTTTTCACCAAAATCTCTAATTCCTAATTCATATGCTTCTTCAATCATTGAGATAGGCTTTGTCTTACTTACTGCAATCAGAGTTACCTCTGAAGGATTTCTCCCTGACCTTTCACAGGCAGCAGCAATATTCTGTTTTATGTCAATAATCTTCTTCTCCATTATGATGCTTCGCTTTCTCCCTTCAAGTTCATATTAGTTAATGTCATTTACGGATATAATATGAAAAATAATCAATAAATTATTTTTTGCTCAATAGCCGTAGTTGAGTCTAAAGCAATATGATCGTAAAGTGATAATCCATAAGATGTATTCTTATTAATAATACAATATGCTTCATTTTGATAAAGAACCTCAATTCTTTTAAAAACTGCATACCCCATATTTACATTATATACTCCAGTAAGCTTATTTGTCATAGATAACTGAAATCGGTTACCATCTGTTGACCGAATCCAGGTATTTGGAGCAAACTGATTAGTATCCACATATCCATAGGTATCATCTTGATTATATATATCGGTAGGAACAAAAATAAGTTTAACATCTCCTGTATCCTTATCGTATTCTTCTCTAATCAAGCCCTTTTCATCACTATTACCACCTGTTGTAAAATAAGACATAGGAACAAGATAAAAATCCTTTGTTGTAATTGCCGATAAGGGAACCTTCAAGCCTTGAGTTGTTTCTAAATGAAGCTCAATATCTAAAAATCGCTCATCTAAATAATTAGATAAATACTTATCCATGGTTATCTCAGCATAAAAAGATAAATCCAAAGGGTTTTGATATAGGCTTATGGGCGCCGATATCTTAAAATCATCTTTAAGTATTGAGAATTCTATTATATTCTTTCCTGTTAGCTTTTGATACAGTTCATCTGTTAAGTTGATAATAATTGACCAGTTCTCTGAAGTAACCAATTTATATATTGGAGTGTTAGTAGATATCATATCCGAGGTACGAGTGGTTGTTGCTTGGTGTTTTTCAGTATTAAACAAATCCTTCGTTATAGAATCCTTAGTTACTGTCTCATAATTATCCATTGAATAAGTAATAATTCCACTGTCATGACTTTTGAACACCTCATAGTTAAATGCAAACCCGGTATCTTCACCGATTTGAAAACCCTTTTCAATCATATTCTGATTTAGCACATCAAGAATAGTACTTTCCACATCATCCTTAAAGCTATAAACATATGAATAATCATAATCTGAATAAAGATTATAAAACTTCTTAATTTCATATTGAAATTGCTTTGTGTTGTCTTCAGAAAGAGATATAAGCTCGTCACCACCTGTGATTATATCCATTATTTGTGTGCTGTCATCCACAGAGTAGACAGATGCATTCTTAGCAACCTTTTCACCATCCCTGTGGAAATAATAAACATAGCCTGCCTTTTCTGAAGTGATTAATTGTTCGTCTCTTAATATAAGACCCTTCACCCGACTATCCTGAACATTAAAACCCTCAGGCACTTCATAAATAGATATATGTTCTTTTGTAAAATAGATATATGTATTAATTGCAATATAAAAGAAAAGAATTAGGAATATAATTATACCTATATTAATTGTTTTTTTTCTTTTGAATTTTACTACTCTTTTATTATTACTCAAGCTTTCGCCCCCATTTTAGCTATTCGAGTATATTATACTGAATAAAACAAACAGATACAAGCTATATATTTTGATTTAATCTATGCATAAAGACGGAAAATATGGAAAATATAATAACAGAGATTTTTCTCGAAGTCATGATTAATAAATGTTTGGCTGCATGAGTAATTATATGTCAAGAAGGAGGGTTATTATGAAGACATTGGATTATATTGCGTTAATTCTTGTTGCAATAGGTGCAATTAACTGGGGCTTAATCGGATTTTTTGATTTTGACTTGGTTTTAGCAATCTTTGGCGATATGACTTGGGTTTCTAGAATTATTTATTCACTTGTCGGAATTGCAGGATTATATTCATTAAGCTTTTTCGGTAGACTAAGAAATGAAGATTAAACAGAAAAATGTAAAATGAAATTTCAAGTAAAAAACAATGGCTGTAAAAACAGCCATTGTTTTTTAAAGTTATATATAATAAACTAGATAATTGAATCAAAAAACAGAACATCAAAGGATATCCTACAAGGCTACTATTACATTCTGTTTCATCTTATCTGGGATTTGATCATTATTTAAAGAAATACTTATACATAAGTTGATATTGAATTGACTAGATATTTGTTCTAGCTTCTGAAGTACATGTTCGATATTATCATCATCTACAAAGGCTATTGTTAAGAAACTATCAAGATAAATTGATTGTAAATCATGGTCACAGGCAATGATACCACTTATAAAACCTAAAAACTCATTAAAGTTACCTATCAGATAATCCTTAACATTGATTAACCTGATTTTGTTGGAGAGCTCATACGAATGCTTGTTGTTCTTATCAAGATAAACAATATTGCCCTTTGCCTCATTTACTTCATTGTTCACCTTCTCAAGTAGGACCTTTGTCTTGCCCTTACCCTTAGCACCTGCAATTATCTGTATCATTGTAATCTCCTCCTTCTGATGGGCTTGCAAATATATTACAAAGCCTATTAAAAATAAAGTCAATTTGTTATAAATATAAATTGTTTTGTGACCGCAAATAATGCAATAATCATTCTTTATATCATTCTTTTCTAATAAAATAATTATAGTATATATGTGCAATAAAAACAACACATAAATCACACAAAAAAACTAATTACCATTTGAAATTAAGGAGAACATTTTATCCATATCCGAATACAGCGTATCACTATCGGCGGCTTTTAAAACAAGTGAGGCGTACTGATTTTGCTCATCATCTTTAAAAAATAAAATCAAGCAATTACCTGCTTTGGATGTAACTCCAGTTTTGCCGCCTATTATTGTTATGCCTTCTGGTGATTCTTTTTCTCCCCTAAGATAAAGATTTGTAGTATTAAATATTGCTTCCTCCTGCTTCCCCTCATTATTCTTATAATTGGCAGTATAGGAGGTTTGACTTATAATATTTATAAAAGTATCAAATTGAATAAGCTCGTTGAAAATCAAGTACATGTCATAGGCTGTAGAATAATGATCGTCATCATGAAGTCCGTGAGCATTAACAAAATTACTATGAGAGGCACCAATTTTCTTGGCCTCTGAATTCATTAGCTTAGTAAAAGCCTCTTCGCTCCCACTCATGTGCTCTGCAATGGCTATGCCAGCGTCATTTCCCGAATAAATTAAAAAGCAATGGAGCAAGCCCTCTAATGTAATAACATCGCCTTCTTTAAAGCCACAAACCTTTGCTCTGGCTTCCTCTATGTGGGATGCATTGTAGCTTACTGTAACACTGTCAGTCAGCTCTCCATATTTTAATACAACTAAAGCCGTCATAAGCTTTGTAAGACTGGCTGGATATAACTTATCATATAAGTTTTTTGAATAAAGAGACAAATTATTTGTAAGGTCAAAAACAAAAGCCGCCTTAGAACTAATCAATTCATCATTAACACCATGGTCTTCATCTGAAATAATTACAAGGTTTTGAGCAAAAAAATCATTTTCTGATAAACTGGTACCCAAATTAACTTTGCTAGATGAACTATGGTCCTCATATGAAAAAAATTGATTGGAGGTTTTCTGGCAGCCTCCTGATATAAATACTATTAAAAGAAGAATGGCAAGATACCTTTTTTTCATTCTAACCCATCCCTTTACTTACGCATTTGTAATAATCGTCTATGATTTAAACAGTTCTCTCCAATCCAAATCTCCCCGCTCCAAAGCTTTAATTAAAAGCTCGGCTGTGGCAAGATTTGTTGCCAAGGGGATATTATGCTTATCACAAAGTTGGAAAATATTATTGACATCCGGTTCGTGAGATTTGGGAGATAGAGGATCCCTTAGAAATATAACCATGTCAACATAATTATGTTCTATCTGAGTTCCTAATTGTTGAATACCTCCCAAATGACCTGCAAGATATTTGTGGATTGTTAGGTTTGTTACTTCTTCTATTAATCGTCCGGTTGTACCGGTTGCATACAGTGTTTGTTTACTTAAAATACCACGATAAGCAATGCAGAAGTTTTGCATAAGCTTCTTTTTTGCATCATGTGCAATCATTCCGATATTCATTTAACTCCCTCCTATTCTATCTTTTTGATTTTCTTGGTTGTAACCGAATATTTAATATAATACCGATTGCCATCATACTGCTTATTAATGAACTTAATCCAGAGCTTAAAAACGGAAGCGGTATACCCGTATTGGGTAATATTTGTGTCACAACTCCGATATTTACAAATACCTGAAAAGCAAACATTGAGGCTATACCAACTGCAATAAGCATTCCAATCCTGTCAGCTGCTTTTCTGGCTGTAGACAGGCATTTATATATGATAAATGAAAACATCAATATTATTATGCAACCTCCAATGAAACCAAACTCCTCACCAGCAACAGAAAAAATAAAATCGCTTTCTGCTACAGGAACATGCTTGTAACCCCGAAGAGCTGATATCTCTCCTGTTAAACGTTTGCCTAATAATTGTCCTGACCCAATAGCCTGTATGGAGTTTTCCTGTTGATACATGGTTGCAGGAAATGCTTCCGGGTTTAAAATAGACAATACTCTTTGTTGTTGATTTTCACTTAATAATGCCTGATAGTCCTGTTGTATATACCAAAACAGCCCAATGAATAACGGGATACCAGCAACAAGTATTGGAAGAATAATCTTCCAGCTTAAACCAGAAGCAAATAAAATCATAACAAATATCATCATAAGAACAATACTAGTCGATAAATCCGTCTGTGTTAATATGAGATAAGTAGGCATTGCCATTAATATAATAGCAATCAACAGAAAAAAAATATTATTAATTCTATGTTCAAAAATTGTTAAGAGCTTTGCAAAAAATATAATAATAATGATTTTTGTAAGCTCTGATGGCTGCAAATCAAAAAACTTTAAATTAAGCCATCTCTTGGCATTGTAATATTCAATTCCAATCAGTTTTACTAACAGTAATAATATAAAATTAATTAGGTATAAGATGATATATAAATTACCTATAAAGTGATAGTCAATTAAGGACATCACACCAGCTATTATTAGTCCCAGTACCAGACCTAAAATCTGCCTTTTATAATCATCCGGCTTAACCTGCTTAATTAAGAACACGCCAATAGTGATAAGCATTGTTACTACAAATAGCAAGGATATATCATATTTCTTAAAATCATAATTCTTTAATTTTACCATTTATAAACATCCTTACTTCTTAGAAGTCTTCATATCCTTAATAGGAATATTGGCAAACAATGCTGGTACGGTTCCGTTAGAAGTTTCTGATTCAGTCTGAGTAATCTTAATATCCAATCCTTCTAAATCAATTTCAATATATTTTGATATCACAGCAATGATATCATTTTTAATTTGTTCCATAATCTCAGGTGAGCAGCCTGCACGGTCAGAGATTAAAACTAATTTTAATCTATCCTTTGCAATGGTACTGGTACCCTTCCTTCTAAAAAAATCTGCCAAGCCCATGTTATACCTCCCTTAATATCTCTTGTTTTTGCCAAATAACCTGCTAAAGAAGGAATTCTTTTCGTTTAAATCTATGAAAGGAACTTCTTCTCCAATCAACCTTCTTGCTATATCCATATAGGCTCGTCCAGCTAATGAATCAGAGCCAACCAAAGGTTCACCTTGGTTCGTTGATATAACAATATGCTCATCATCTGGAACAACTCCTATTAAATCAACTGCAAGAATCTCCATAACATCTTCACTAGACATCATATCACCACGTTTTACCATGTCCATACGGAGTCTGTTAACGACCAGATATACATCATGCATTTCATTTGCTTCCAACAAGCCGACAATTCGGTCTGCATCCCTAACAGCTGAAACTTCTGGAGTGGTAACAACTAATGCTCTGTCGGCTCCTGCTATGGCATTACGAAATCCCTGTTCAATACCTGCCGGACAGTCCATTATTATGTAATCAAATTCTTCCTTCAATTCATCTGCAAGTTTTTTCATCTGTTCAGGTGTAACTGCATTCTTATCCCTTGTCTGTGCTGATGGCAACAGATATAAGTTAGGATAACGCTTGTCTTTAATCAAGGCATTGCGAATTCGGCAGCTTCCTTCAATAACATCTACTAGGTTGTAGACTATTCGGTTCTCAAGTCCCATGACAACGTCCAGGTTTCTTAAGCCTATATCTGTGTCAATTAACACAACCTTTTTATCCAGCATAGCAAGCCCGGTGCCTACATTAGCAGTAGTTGTAGTTTTACCAACTCCACCCTTTCCAGATGTAACAACTATTACTTCTCCCATTTCTTATCCTCCAGTTCATTTTAAAGGCTGTTGCCTCCTATATTACTATAATCTTATATCACCAAGTACACTTTTATTAAGTGGTTCAATGTAGATATTACCATCTTCTAAAAAAGCAATCTTTGCTTCCTTGTCAATTTCTTTGACAGGTTTATCAGGGGACCTTGCAATTGTATCAGCTATCCTAATCTGCGTGGGTCTCATATCAAGAGCCACTACAAAGGAATTGTTATTACCGCAGGCTCCTGCAAAGGCATTGCCTCTTAAGGTTCCAAGAACAATAATATTTCCTTTTGAAACTACTCTTGCTCCATTATTAACATCACCAATTATGATTACGCTGTTTTCAACTTCTAAGGATGCCCCAGAACGAAGAATACCCTTATAAAACTGACCAGTATTATTATCAAACTCCATTAATTTCTCTTCCAAGCTCTTTTTAAAGATTTCTTCTTTATCTGGATCATTATCTATAACACAAACAATGTGCATATCAGTATTATTTCCAATTATGTCTAAAATAACCTTCTGTTCATCATTGGAAAGAATTCTACCTTCGAAGCTGATAGCCATTTTAGCATTATCAAAGAATTTACTTGATTCCTTGAATTTTATAGTTACCTGCTCCTTAAGTTCCTCGAAGCCAATATCAGGATTCAATACAACTACTATACCATATTTATTACCTTTTATAATCACTGAATTATCAACAGATTTCATGTCTATCTCCTTATAATTTGTGGTTATTAATTAATCAGAAAATGCTGATAAATTATTTTCTGGAATGATTGCTTCCTTAGCTACCAGCTCATCGGGATTGCTTAAATTAAAATATAACTGATAGATATCTCTTGCTGTTTCAGCAGCATTTCCCGATGTATGACCATTAGGAATTACTACAGTAACTGAAATTTCTGGTTTCTCATAAGGTGCAAAGGAAACAAATAAGGCATTATTAGGTTTTGAGAGACTTATTTGTGATGTTCCTGTCTTTGCAGCAACAGTTACTCCAAGATTATTGTAAAGTCCATATACTGAGCCCTTTTTCTCATTAGCCACCAAATACATACCCTTAAGTATATTGTCCCAAGTAGAATCCTTAATCTCATCCAGATTCTTATATACATCTGCTTCATTCTTTAATAAAATTCTACCATCCTTACCAATAATGCGATCTAATAAAGTAAGATTATAGTTAGTACCACGATTTGCAATGGTTGTAGTATATCTTGCAAGCTGAACAGGAGTATATACATTTGTTCCCTGACCAATTGTAGTACGAACAGAATCCTTGTCTGAAAAATGTGGACTAGCTTCACCTATTTCTACACCAGATGTAGTATCAAGTCCAAAAAGAGAAGCATATTTTTTAATACGGCTTAATCCAAGCTGATCATTGAATTCACCCTTATTATCTATACTTAATCGATAACCTATTTCATAAAAATAATAGTTGCAGGATACCTTTATAGCCTCGGAAATATCAACTAATCCATGTGAACGTGGATATATATGACATTTAGCAGGAAGAGCTATCTTATCAAAAATACCTTGATCAAGAATTTTCATATAGGGGTCAATTACCCCCTCTTCAAGTCCTGCAAATGCAGTAATCATCTTAAATGTAGAACCAGGGGCCGTTAACTGAGTAGTTGGACGGTTCATCAAAGGATAAGTTTTATCCGTTGAAAGCCAATTGTAATAGTCAGCATCTACTTTATTGGCTAGCATATTATTATCATAGCTAGGATAAGTAACCATTGCAATTACATTCCCATTATTTACATCAGTTATTACGATTGAACCACTACAAGGCTCCAAGGCAAGCATAGCAGGTGTAATCTCTAATGATTTAATCTTATCCTCCATAAATTTATATGGAGATATAGAACCAGCCTCTAATTTATGAACATCATCTGCATTATATTCTAACACACCTTGTTCAAATAATAAAAGACAAATTTCAATTCCTGATAATTTATACGAAAACACCAAATGACGGTATATTTTTTTATTAAAAGTGCTGTCTTGGCCCAAAATATCCCATGTGTAATCTAAGAGCTTCTGATATAACTCCTCAGAATTAAAATAAGTATTAACCTCTAGCTGTGAAAGGTCTATATAATTATTTGCCAGGGCGTAATTAAGAAAGTTACTTAATGCTATCTTACCATTTTGATAGGAACGAAGTACAGTATCATCCTTATCCATATTATCAATTAATATAATTCCTTGTTTCAAAAGTATTTCGTAGATATAATCAAGATATTCTTCCATCTCTCCTGCTCTATTATTGATAGTCTCATTATCAGGGGACAAGAAAGAATTAAGTCTTGATAAGACCTGCTCTTTCTCATTCTTAAATTTAGCTACCACTTGTTTTTCAACGGTTAAGGCCTCAGATGAAGATAGCCTGTCTATGTCAATAATATTATTATCAAATAAGGCATAGTAAACCTCATATATTGGGGTATAAATCTTACTTGCGCTTTCTCCCTTTGTACCATAATTCATGTCTGGCTTAATATTTTCAAGTAGTATACCTGCAATTCTATTTTCAAGAATATGATATGCTGCTTTTTGCAAATTACCATCAATTGTAAGATATATGTCATTACCAGCTGTGGGGTCATTTTTTTCAACAACCTCAATTACTCGGCTATTATCATTAATTGTAACAATCTCAGTACCCTTGGTTCCTGCGAGATATTCCTCAAATTCCTTTTCTAATCCTGTCTTACCTATTATATCCGTAGAATTATAATACTCATCATTTTTATCAGCATTAAGCTTCTCTATTTCTTCAGCATTAACCAGCCCAGTATAACCCAGCATATGGGCAAAATATATACTATCATGATATATTCTCTTTGTTTGCTGCTTAATCTCAGTACCAGGTAATTCTGCCATATTCTCCATAATCATTGCTACAGTACCATCTGATATATTAGAAGCTACTGTTATCTGCATGAATTTGGGATAATTATTAAACAATGCATAACGGACACTCATAATCTTTATTGTTTCTTCTATAGTATAATCATCAGAGATACCAAACATGGGATATTTTTTTGTCCCATTCTTTAAAAACTCAAATACATCTTTTGCAGTGGCATTTATTTGTTCTTCAGTTAGCTGTTTATCTTCAAGTGCATAGGCATATACATTCTTTTTAAAACGAGTCAAGGCAGAACCAGAAATTGTGAATTCAAATTCTTCCTGTCCGGTATGAATTATATAAAATTCATTATCTAAGGTGTCACCATTCTTTTCCACAATCTGTATTAGTCTATGAATGACTTCATTTCTTTGATTATTAGTAGTGATTTCTTGAGTATCCTCAATAACCACAGAGTATGACAGAGTATTTGAGGCAAGAAGCATACCGTTACAGTCATAAATATTGCCCCTTGTAGGTTTTCTTTCTCGGCTTTTTGTATTTTTATATTCGTATTCCTCTGCGTGGGTAGGACCCTCCACAATTTGTAGCACAAAAAGTCGATTTATTATAATCACTAACAATATCAGATAAATAAATGTTATTGGAAATAATCTGGATTTAATTAGTCGTTTTACTGCATCGAGAAATATATCAAACAAAGTTATTCCTCCTCGTATTCTCTACGGTCTATATAATTATTAATCATATGTAAAAGCTTATATATAATTGTCGCAACTGCTACTGTGTAAATAATCTCAGGAAAAATTAGCTTTCGAAGATAGTATAAGAAATCCAACTTACCTCTTAATAAAAACTCTAACACATAATATATAAATCTATAAATAAAGTTAGCTATTGCTATAAAGAACAAGGGCAAGGTAAAGTCATCCCTTGAATAAATCTTATTAGTAAAGCCTGCTATATATCCAATTAACATATATAACATCGCATATATACCAATAACATTACCAAATAAAACATCAATCAGAAGTCCGGAAAAAAATCCAATTGTCATCCCTGTAAACCTTCCTCTCATGTAGGCATTAGATATAACAAGGATAAGTAATAGATTTGGCATCACATCGGCCAAGCTGATAAATTGATATAGAGAGCTTTGCAAGACAAAGCATATGATTATCTCAAGGAAATAAATAATTGCTCGTTTCAAATTGATTACCTACTTTTCCTAATCTATCAAAGGGTCTTCCGATAAAACTTCCTTAATAAGAGGCTCTTTTAGCTCGGTAATAATAAGAACCTCGCTAAGCCTGTCAAAATTCACAACTGGTGTCAAATAAGCAGTCTTTGTCATATTATTAGAATCAACCCTTATATCACTGACATAACCTATTAATATACCCTGAAGGAATTTTGGGCTTGTATGAGCTGTAACTACTTCAAAACCATCCTCTATCTCTGCATCCTTACTGATGAAATCTACCTGAATTTTGCCTTCTTCAATTAACTTAAGATCTCCCTGTACAACACAAGTATCAGAGGTTTTTAAAAACATTCCCCATACAGCACTTTTATCATCAATAATTGCACGAACCTTAGAATGATTATAATAACATTCTGTGATTATTCCTACAAGACCATTACCTGCAAGTACGTTCATATCTACCGCTAGACCATCTTTAGTTCCCTTATCAATGGTAAATACATTATACCAGGTATTAGTATCCTTATCTATAATACGAGCCGCCACCTTGGGATAATCTAAATACTTCTGATCCAATTCGTATAACTGTCTAAGCTCATCAAGCTCATATTTGTTTTGTAGCAAGAGCTTGTTTTCATATGACAATACACTAACCTGTTCCTTTAAGTGTTTATTCTCCTGTGTAAGCCTCTTCATACTTCTTAGGGTATCTAGCTTGCCAGAAATAGATGTTCCTACAATATTGATACCTTTTTGCATTGGTGTAATAACAGTTCCCACCGCATTTTTAACTGGTGATAGGTATTGACCATAACGAAATGAAATCAAAATCAAGCTTATACATAAAACTATACCAACTATAAGCCCATGCTTTGGGTTAATATAAATCCTCTTTCTACGTCTCATTACCGACTCCTATATTACCATTTTAATTTGTTAATCAACAAAACTTTTGGGACGGAGTGCATCAGCTAATGATGAAAGCGTTTGCTCATCCATAATTCTGCTTAGGCCCATAACAACTGTGCTGTCAGGATTATCACAAATATTGACCTTAAGACCGGTCTCCTTTGAAATAAGTCCTCCAAGCCCGAATATATTAGCGGAACCCCCTGTTACATAGATACCACTATCAATAATATCTGAGGAAATCTCCGGAGGAGTTCTTTCTAAGATAATACGTATAGCATCTATAATGGAATAAAGATATTCTGATATCGCTTCATAAACCGTCTTTGAAGTAACCTCCATTTCAACAGGAAGACCAGTTACAACATCACGGCCATATACCTTTATCGACGCATATTCACTGGGTAATGCACTGGCTAATTTCTTCTTAATACTTTCAGCAGTTTTATTACCAATATAAAGATTATGCTTTTTCTTAACAATACCCTTGATAGCTTCATCTAGCTTATTTCCACCTATGGGAATCAGCTTACTAAGAACGATACCACCTAATGATAAAATAGATACCTCAGTAGTATCAGCTCCTATATCAACTATCATAACACCTCTGGCAGTCATTATTTCAAGACCTGCTCCTAAGGCATCTGCTATGGGTTTTTCAACTATTTTAACTCTCCCTACCTTGAGGCTAGAGCTAGCAATTAGCTCATAGAAGGAACGACGTTCAACTTCTGTAATATTAGTGGGAGTTGCCACAATATAGTCTGTGTTGCCAGGTCTTTTGGAACCACTTAGCTTCTTAATAAAATGTATTAATAAAGCGGTCATATTTGCAACATCAGCAATAACTCCATTTCTTACTGGATGAGAAATAACTATGTTAGGTGGTGCTTTCTCATACATATCATAGGCTTCGTCGCCAGTTGCTATAATAGTCTTTCTATCAGCAATTGCAATAACATTGCGTTCATCAAGAACTATTCCCTGACCCTTTCTGCTTATCTTTATTGTGCTTGTTCCAAAGTCAATCCCATATGTTTTTATTGCCATTGTGTCAGTACCTCCTATACACACTTTGGTATATCCTTATGTTCTAGTTATGTCAATCAGATTAGAGTAAGCCCTGTTCTTTTAAGCTAATATACTTATTATCACCAATAATAATATGATCCATAAGCGTTAATCCAATTAAATTCCCGGCTTCCTTCATCCTTTTTGTCACATATATATCCTCAGAGCTTGGAGATGGATCACCACTGGGATGGTTATGAACCAAAATAATATTCACAGCCTCTTCCTTTAAAGCCTTAATCAGTACCTCTCTTACAGGCATAATAGATGAATTGACAGTGCCAGATGACATTACCAAATCCTTAATTAATCTACTTTTTGAATCAAGTAATAGAAGAAGTACCTG
>CAZMYP010000040.1:0-20075 GCA_964570535.1 uncultured Herbinix sp. | reverse complement strand
CTTTATCTTTGTGTTGTACTAGCGGTTTATGTAGCTTACTGCCTTATATGGTGTTCTATAGTTATAATCTTTTATATTAATGCCTTCTCTTCTACTAGCTGCTCCAACCACCTTCCCATTACCTATATACATCGCAACATGATTAACCCTTCCATTTTTTCTATAGAATATAAGATCTCCCGGTTGGATTTTGTCCATGGATACTCTCTTTCCTCCATTAGCCTGGGAACGTGAGGTTCTTGGTATTGAAATACCAAAATTCTTTAAAACTGATTGGGTAAAGCCAGAACAGTCAGCTCCCCGTGTTAAGCTTGTTCCACCCCATACATAAGGATTCCCCCTAAAGCGCAAGGCATAATTTACAATGCTTTGTCTTATGGATGATGTGGAGGAGCTTTGCTTCTTTGCCAGTTCTTTTCTTTTTTCTTCTTCTTGTATTGATATTGCTTCTTTAAAATCCGTCTTAATGTCAACATAGGCTGTTGACACATACCCCATTTTATCTCCTAAAGATACCTTTGTCCATTCGCTATCTTCTTCTATTATCTCTAAAATATCTCCCTTTGGAAGCATTGTTACTACAGAAGAACTAATATCTGCCTTTGCCCTAACATTTAGAGCATTTACCTTTACTGTTGCTAATTCAGCCTTTACCTCTTCAGCAATCTCATAGACTTTATTACCTGTTAATAAATAATCTGATTTTATGTACCCCGTTACATTTCCTGATTTGACATTAATCCATTCCCCTTCTGTCTCAAGAATTGTAGCAGCCCCATTGTGATATAGCTTTCCAACTACCTTGCTGTTAGTATTTGCCTCGCTTCTTATATTCACATAATTAGCAACATTTGCTATGGCTAAATCCCGATATTCTATGATAGGATTTAGTATATTCACAGACTCTATACTAATATTCTCTAATACAACTGTTATTCCGGCAATTGGTTCACCTGAAGCATATGCAGTTTTAGTCCCACCCATTATTAGCAATGAGCCTACCATACAATAAGTTGCAATCTTTCGTACTATTCTAGTCATAAAAGCCTCCACTTTAGTATTTATGTTTATTACACGTCATTTGTTACGTAAATGTTAAATGTGTTACAAAAGTATTATACAACATCCTTACTTGAAATACTTGTGGAAGTTTTTTCTTTTCCACCACTTTTTACCTAATATAAAACTAACTATGTTAAATTTCCATAAATCATGCTATACTTTTACGACAGACTAGTTTGAAAAAGCTGATTTACCTATATTATTGGAGGTTACCATGGCATTAGATGGAATTGTTATTGCAAATATTGTACATGAATTAAAAAGCTCTCTGACAGGTGGCAGAATTAATAAAATCGCTCAGCCCGAGAAGGATGAGTTATTAATAACTATAAAGGGGCAGGATAGAGCGGTTTATAAGTTATTTCTTTCGGCAGGAGCTGGTATGCCCTTGATATACTTAACTGAAAATACTAAACCAAACCCCATGACAGCACCAAATTTTTGTATGCTACTTCGCAAGCATCTTAATAGCTGTAAAATTCTCGATATTACCCAACCTGATTTGGAACGAATAGTGTCCTTGAAGCTAGAACATATGGATGAGCTTGGTGATCTAAAGATTAAGCATCTCATTATTGAATTAATGGGCAAGCATAGCAATATTATATTTTGCGATGAATCTATGAATATTATTGATAGCATAAAGAAGGTTAACCAGTTTATGAGCTCGGTTCGAGAAGTCCTTCCAGGAAGGGAATATTTTATTCCCAAGCACTCTAATAAGCTAGACACACTAACCCTTGATTATACATCCTTTAAGGAAAACATCTTAAGCAAGGCACAACCTATTGGTAAAGCCCTATACAGTGGGCTTACTGGCATCAGCCCCCTAATGGCTAATGAAATCTGTTATAGAGCTTCTATAGATTCTGAGGAATCAACTTCTGCCCTTAATGATGATACAGGACTTCATCTATACCGGAATTTTGAACAGGTTATTCAGTTTGTTAAGGATAAGGCCTTCACTCCTTATATTATAATTGGAGATAGAGGTCCCATAGAATTTTCAAGCATTCCTCTAACCTGTTACCAAGGTACGGCCTATGAAATAAAGAAGCTTCAATCAGCTTCCCTAATGCTAGAGACTTATTATGCCGCTAAAAATGCTAGTTCGCGAATTCATCAGAAATCTGCAGATCTTCGTAAGCTAGTAGCAAATGCCATAGAACGCTCTTCTAAAAAATACGACCTGCAGCTGAAGCAACTAAAGGATACAGATAAGAGGGACAAGTATAAAATATATGGCGAACTGATAACCGCTTTTGGTTATGGCCTTAAACCAGGTTCAAAGGAGTTGCTTACACTTAACTATTATAATAATGATGAGGAAATAACTATTCCCCTGGATTCAACTATGACTCCTATGGAAAATGCCAACCGGTATTTTGAAAAGTATAATAAGCTTAAGCGCACTTATGAAGCCCTAACCTCTTTAGTCCAAGAAACCAAGGATGAAATTCAGCATCTAGAATCTATACGTGCTTCATTGGAAATTGCAACAGATGAGTATGATTTGGCAGAGCTTAAGAATGAACTAATGGAATACGGCTATATAAAAAAGAAATTTGTATCAAAAAAGACTGGGGCAAACAAACAGGGTAAAAGTTCTAAGAGTAAGCCCTTTCATTATATTTCATCAGAAGGATTTCACATGTATGTAGGAAAAAATAATTACCAAAATGAAGACCTTACATTTAAGCTTGCCGACGGTAATGACTGGTGGTTTCACGCCAAGAATGTACCCGGTTCTCATGTAATCGTTAAGTCTGGGGAAAGCCAGCTGCCAGATAGGACCTACGAGGAGGCCGCAAAGCTCGCCGCTCATTATAGTGGAGCCAAGGATAGTTACAAGGTAGAAATCGACTATACCCAACGAAAAAACATTAAAAAACCAAGTGGTTCAAAGCCCGGCTTCGTGATATATCATTCTAATTATTCAATGATAGCTGATACAGATATTTCAGATATAAAAGACGTAATAGAGTAAAATAGGAGGTAAATATGATTACAGCTGATTTTCATTTACATTCAGATTTCTCCAGTGACTGTAATACAAAGATGGAGGATATGATTAACCAAGGAATTAAGCTAGGGTTAAAGACCTTATGCTTTACTGATCACATGGATTATGACTACCCTTTTAAATATGAATATTCCTTTAACCTTGATCCTTCTAAATACTGGGATAAGCTTCAGAATATGAAGGAAAAATACAAATCACAGATTGAGATTCTCTCTGGAATTGAACTTGGGATACAGCCCCAGGTTATAGATGATATGGAAGCCCTTGTGAGCACATATCCCTTTGATTTTGTAATAGGCTCTGTCCATGTAGTAAACAATATAGACCCCTATTATCCGCAATACTGGGAAGATAAGACCGAAGAGGAAGGTATACTACACTGCTTTAAGACTATCAAAGAAGGTTGCGAAAGCTTTAATGGTTTTCATATATGTGGCCATATAGACTATATTTTCAGATATGCTCCAAGCAGCAAGATAGCTTATAAGGGATATTCCTACCCCTACTATGCAGATGCTATAGACGAAATATTAAAGACAATTCTAATCCATGGAAAAGGAATTGAGGTCAATACTTCTGGATACAAATACGGCCTTGGACATCCTCATCCAAAGACCGAGATTTTAAAGCGATATAAAGAGTTGGGTGGTGAAATTATAACCATTGGCTCTGACGCCCACAAGCCAGAACACATTGGCCATAGCTTTTATCAGGTTGAAATGCTTCTAAAGGAGATTGGTTATAGATACTATACTATCTTTAAAGAAGGCAAACCCATTATGGTTAAGCTATAATATTGTTCCTCCACCTACAACATAATCGTCTTGGTAAAACACTGCTGCCTGGCCGGGGGTTACTGCTCTTTGGGGCTCATCAAAAATACATAAAATCTTATCCGCTGCTGTTCTCTTAATGGTGCACCTAGCACCCTTATGACCGTAGCGGATTTTTGCATTTACAACCATTTCATCCTTAAGATCCTCAATGGCCATAAAATTAAGTTTATTAATATAGAAGCGGTCTGTAAATACATCCTCTGCTTCTCCAATTACTACTTCATTTGTTTCAGGCTTTAGCTCTATAACAAATACAGGTCGACCCATTGAGAGGTTAAGGCCCTTCCTCTGTCCTATGGTATAATTAGCAATTCCCTGATGGTTCCCAAGGATATTTCCATTGATATCTACAAAGTTCCCTGGTTTAAATCCATATCCTATATTATTCGCATTGCCGTGATTATTCTCTCTCTTCTTCTCAATAATCTTTATATTTTCTTCATCCTTTAAAAAGTCCTTAATAAAACCTGCATAATCATTATCATCAACAAAGCAGATTTCCTGACTATCCGGTTTATTTGCTACAGGAAGCTTAAGTCTATTTGCAATAGCCCTTATCTCGTCCTTAGAATAAGCCCCCACAGGCATAAGGGTATGCTTAAGCTGATTCTGAGTTAAGTTATATAGAGCATAGGTTTGATCCTTAGCAAGGGTTACAGAATTTTTAATAGCATATCTATCATTAGGAAGCCTCCCAATGGATGCATAGTGTCCCGTAGCAATATATGAAGCTCCAATAGATAAGGATCTATCAAGTAATGCTTCCCATTTTACAAATCTGTTACATGCGATACAGGGATTAGGAGTCCTAGCCATTACATACTCAGAGACAAAATAATCTATAACACTTTCTTTGAATTCTTTCTTAAAATTCATTACATAATGGGGAATATCTAGCACTGTAGCAACTCTTCTGGCATCCTCAACTGCACTCAATCCGCAGCAACCACCATTTTCTGATACTGAACATAGATCCTCATCCTGCCATATTTGCATCGTCACGCCAATAACATCATATCCTTGTTCTTTTAAAAGATATGCTGCTACAGAGGAATCAACTCCTCCTGACATTCCCACTACAACCTTTTCCATAGTAACTCCTATCTTATTCAGTACAGTTGCTTTTATCTGTGTCTTTCTATCACTACTTAATAAACTGGCTTGTCCTCTTCCTCATCTTCATGAATATCAGACTTAGGTTTAACTAGTCCATCGATTTGAATTCCCTTTTTCTCTGCATAGTCCCATAAAGCTGCATGAATTGCCTCCTCTGCAAGCAAAGAGCAATGAATTTTAACAGGAGGCAAGCCATCAAGGGCCTCAACTACTGCCTTATTGGTTACCTTAAGAGCATCCCGAACACTCTTACCTATAACTAGCTCTGTTGCAATACTACTAGTTGCTACTGCAGCACCACATCCAAAAGTCTTAAATTTAACATCTCGAATAATTTCATTCTCATCGATATCCAAATACATCCTCATAATATCTCCACATTTGGCATTTCCAACAGTTCCTACACCGCTGGGGTTTTCGATTTCTCCCATATTTCTTGGATTTGAAAAATGATCCATTACTTTTTGTGTATACATAATATTCCTCCAATTTATAATATAGTATTATCCTATACTAATATTCTTATCTTTTACGGACAAAATCCTCATATAAAGGGGACATTTTCCTAAGTTTATCTACTACTTCTTTGATTTTTTCAATTGTATAATCGATTTCTTCAATGGTATTCTCTTCACTTAAGGTAAGCCTTAGTGATCCATGGGCTATCTCATGAGGTAGACCTATTGCTAAAAGCACATGGGATGGATCCAAGGATCCCGAGGTACATGCTGACCCACTGGAAGCACAGATGTTACTCATATCCAGCATAATCAACAGTGATTCGCCTTCAATAAACTGAAAACTAAAGTTGGCATTATTAGGCAACCTCTTCGTTCTATGACCATTAAGTCTAGTATAAGGAACCTCCGCGAGAACACGCTTAATCAGATATTCACGAAGCTCTATTTCCTTCTTTGTTCTATCACCCATGGAAGCCATGGCAAGCTCCACTGCTTTTCCAAAACCAACAGCAAAAGGAACATTTTCAGTTCCAGCCCTTCTTCTTCTCTCTTGAGCTCCACCATGTATAAAGGAACGGATTTTAATACCCTTTCTTATATACAAAAAGCCTATACCCTTGGGGCCGTTTAACTTATGTGCACTGGCGCTTAGCATATCTATACCCAGCTCATCTACATTGATATCAAGTTGACCAAATGCCTGTACTGCATCTGTATGGAACAAAACATTATGCTTCTTTGCAATTGCTCCAATTTCCTTAATTGGTTGAACTGTGCCAATCTCATTATTAGCAAACATAATAGTTATTAGTACTGTGGTTGGTCTAATAGCCTTCTCCAGCTGGTCTAGCTTAACTATTCCGTTCTCATCCACATCTATATAGGTTACTTCATAGCCTCTTTTTTGCAAATACTCACAGGTATGCAATATTGCATGATGTTCAATCTTTGATGTTATAATATGCTTTCCCTTACTCTCATAGGCTTCTGCTGTTGCTATAAGTGCCCAGTTATCTGCTTCAGTTCCACCCCCCGTAAAATAAACCTCTGCGCTTTCAGTACCTATTGAATTTGCAATAATTACTCTGGCTTCATCAAGAGCCTTTTTGTTCTGAGAGGCGAATTCATATACACTGGATGGATTCCCATACAATTCACTAAAGTAAGGCAGCATTGCCTCTACTACCTCTGGCTTAGTCTTTGTAGTAGCCGCATTATCAAGGTATATCTTTTTGTCCATGTAGTCATCTCCTAAATTAAATTATATTTATACTAGTATTTAGCATGTCTGTTTTGAATGCTTCATGTCGTAAATACTAACTTCTGCTTGAACTCTCTTGCTTTCAGCCACAAGGTCAGATAGCATTATTCCATCCACTGTATCATTTATACTATCACTTATACGCTTCCACACATATTTTGTTACACATATATCCGAGTTACTGCATGGTGTGTCATCACTGTTTAATTCATAGCAATCAACAGGACTTAGGTCACCTTCCAATGCCCGTAAAATATCGCCTACAGAGATTTCATCTGCTGGCTTAGCCAGTAAATATCCTCCTTGGGCTCCACGGATTCCGCGAACTATTCCTGATTTCTTAAGCTTTGCAATTAACTGTTCCAGGTAGTTCATAGAAATACCCTGTCTATCAGCAATCTGGCTTAAGGCCATTGCCCCATTATCAGTATTAACCGCTAGGTCAATAACAGCTCTAAGGCCGTATCTTCCTTTGGTAGTTAATCTCATTTTAAAACCTCCTACTAAGCTAACAAGTTAGCAGTACCTGTGTCATTTATATCACACCATTTTAATTCCTATTAAATTACTAGGTATTAAATATATCATTTCAATCATTCCTTGTCAATAAAAAATTTTATTTTTTTATCCCTTTTAACACTATACTTTTAACACTATAAGCCCAAGTTCATTCATAAGTTTTTAGTTTACAAATATATATAATATATAACTTGACTGCTGAGGTGAGTTTAGTGAAGAGAAATAGCTCAAAATGCACTAGTAAACATTGTATTCTAAGAGGAACCATAATACTTACTCTAGCTGGATTTATAACTAGATTTATTGGTTTCTTCTATAAAATATTTCTTTCTAAAATAATGGGGGCCGAATGGCTCGGTATATACCAATTGGTGTTTCCAGTATATGGTATAGCTTTTACTATATATGCAAGTGGAGTCCAAACCTCAATATCCAGACTGGTTGCCGCACAGATGGGAAAGAAAAACCACAAAAATGTTGGTAAAATATTAAGACTTGGCTTGCTTTTATCCTTTTCTCTAGCCTTAATATTATCATTACTTTTATTCAGATTTTCAGGCAATGTTGCCAGTCGATTTCTACTCGAGCCCAGAAGTGCTTCCTCCTTAAGAATTCTTGCCCTAGTATTTCCCTTCTGTGGAGTAACCTCATCTATTAACGGTTATTATTATGGTTTAAAAAAGGCTGGAATTCCAGCAACAACTCAACTACTCGAACAGACTATTCGGGTTATTGTAGTGTATATTGCTTCCATTACAGTTGGCAAAGGCAATCTAAGTGTTACCTGTGAGCTAGCAGTTGTTGGGCTTGTTATTGGGGAAATAGTTTCAAGCTTGTATAATTTCTTTTCATTATTTATTACTAAATCCCCCAAGGCACTATTATACCCGGGACCAGATCCCAATGCTAAGTCTATTGGGCAAAAAAAAATACTGAAGGATATCCTTTCCTTAAGTATTCCTCTATCTACCAACCGCCTACTTATAAATATTCTCCATAGTGTAGAGGCTGTTCTAATACCTGCTATGTTAAGAAGATCTGGCCTAAGTATAGGCAGTGCTTTAGGCACTTATGGAACCCTTACAGGGATGTCATTGCCCTTCATTATGTTCCCTACTGCAGTAATTAATTCTCTTGCAGTACTGCTTCTACCTACAATATCTGAGGCACAGGCTACGAATAATGATAGTACAATTGGAAAGACAACTACCATCTCCATAAAATACAGCCTTATAATTGGAATTATTAGTACTGGTATCTTTCTCTTATTTGGCAAGAGCCTTGGAACTAGTATCTTCCATAGTGAAGAAGCGGGAAAGTATCTAGTTGTACTAGCCTTTATATGTCCACTTATATACTTAACAACTACCTTGGGAAGTATTATAAATGGTCTTGGGAAAACTCATATTACATTTATAAATTCTGTAGCAGGAACCCTAGCCAAGATTCTTATAATAATCCTTCTAATACCTCAAAGGGGCATAAGCGGATATCTAACAGCTTTACTAATAGGTCAGCTGATTATAACTATTATGGATTCGTTCTATATAATACGTAACATTCAGTTTCAATTTGATGCAATAAATAGCATTTTGAAACCCTGTATAATAGTTGCTATGGTAGGTAGTCTTTTTAAAAAAACATATGAATATCTTAATAAAATAACTCAGATTCATCAGGTAGTTTTTCTCTTATCCTTCTGTCTGGTATTTTGCCTTGTATGTATGACTCTGTTGTTTATAACTAATACAGTCTCAAAGTCAGATTTTAAATAACAACGCCTTATTCTACATAGAAGAATTGTAGAACATATAATTGTTCTTTCCCTTGGACTTAACACAATATAAAGCCTTATCTGCACATTGAATCAACTGCTCATAATGGCTTCCTTCCCCAGGATAGGTTGCAATACCTGCACTTCCAGATATGGCAATTTCAGTGCCATTACTATTATCAATATAAGGAGTACCTAATGCATTAATTAATTCATCAGCTTTATTCATTATAGTCTCATTGTCATTAGCATATCCTATAAATACAACGAACTCGTCTCCTCCTACTCGGCCGATTATCTCACCCTCTGTAAATACACTTCTGATATTTTTGATTATGTGGATCAGAACCCTATCCCCTACAAGATGACCGTAATTATCATTAACCTTTTTAAAATCATCAAAATCTATAAATATCAGTGCATGCACACCATTTTTATTACCATTAATATAATTCTCCACCTTCTTAATAGTCATTTCTCTATTATATACTCCTGTTAAAGGATCTCTAGTGGCTTTATACTCTAATGAATCTAATTCCTTTTTGTGATAATCTACATTTACAATTTTTCCAATAACACGACTGGGTTTATCCTCTTCATCATAAATGGTCTTTCCCATTATCTGACACCATATGTAATTATTATGGCGATCCTTCCAACGACACTCTGCCGATAACATTTCCGCTCCAGCGGATAATTCACTACAAAACTCCAGATATATTCCATAATCATTGGGGTGAATAAAGTCCCTACGCATATAGCATTCCTTAACATAATCAAATATAACAGGGCTTCTTCCAAATAACTCTAAATACTTATCAGAAAGAATCATTTGGTCAGTTTTTATATAGTATTCAAATAAAACGTCATTTGAAAGATCAGCTGCAACTCTATACCGCTCCCTATCCAATCTAAGCATCTCTTGCATTTTCTTTTGCTTGGTTATATCTACAAAAACAGCAGATACGGATTGACTTCCATCCTTACCTGTTACGTAATTCCCATTCATTAGGCAATATATAATGCTTCCATCCTTTTTAACCATACGGACTTCAAAGCTAGTGCAGGCTTTATTTAAATCCTTTATAGATTTCATAAAAAAATCCTTCTCTTCTGAATATACAAAATCCAGGATACTTGCTTTGCCCTGTTCCCTAGCCTCATCCTTTGTATAATCTAAGATATGATAGAACCCCTTGCTCGCATAATATATGCTACATTTATCACTAGATTCGAAATGAACTAATCCTGCGTGTATGCTATTAGTTATTTTATTCAGTTCAATAGCTGAATTAGTTATTCTTTTATCATATTCAAGTTTAGATAATATAAATACAATCATAATAGTAATACAAAAACAAACCATTACTATGGCTGATACTAAATAAAAAGTAGGATTGCCTTGTAATAAAATATATGATTTCATAATACTGTCCCCCAACTGTATAACCACTAAACAATCATATAACCCTTAATACATATCCTAATATTAAAAACAAGACTAACGTCTCAGAAATAATATACCATAGAAAAAAACTAGCTATATATGATATTATCACAGCATTGTTAAATTTACCACAGTAATTTTATATTGCGATAAATCAATGGCTTTTATGGTACTATTGGAAGGCAAAAGGCCTAATTAATTCCTATATTTCCTGTCTTTAAACATTAGATCATATTCCGAATTGGCTACAGCATATACCGACTCGGTTGTGCGAAGATAATTTTTACAATTTTACTTGATTACCCTTTGCTAGAGGGGTAAATTTCATGTATTTTATCGGGCTGTTGACGCTTGTGTTATATACATATTAGAACCAAAGTCCCCTAGCATTCGAATACTCTCATTGTAACCGGTACCTATAAACTGTTCATTTAATGTATATACCATTGAGAGTTTAGGGCTTAAGCAGACTCTTACTATATATATTAACAATATCTTCAAGAACAACATCCTCCGTGTGATTCTTCAACTTAGCTTTATTGGATATAAAACTCTCAGAATACTCATAGATTTCCTCTGATGTTATATCTAATTTAACATCAATTAGACTCTTAAAGATAAGCTCTAATTCTCCTAAGTCCTTATAGCCTAGGATGCTTAACATTCTTTCTATCTTTGTCTGATCCTTGAAGGATCTTAAGTACTCTATCATTAATACACCATTGGCAAGCCCGTGAGCTAGTCCTTTAAAATAAGTCAGAGGATATCCCATTCCATGAGGTAGGGATGTTCCGTTTTGTGCGATTTGTATGCCCGCCATGGCTGAGGCTAGCATGACCTTACTTCTAAATTCAGGATTTAAATCTTTAGCTACTAATTTCTCAAAACAGAATCCAAATAATTCAAAGCCCTTCTCTCCATATATATCTGACATATAAGTACTATTAGCATTTAGATAGCCTTCAACCAAATGGGTAAAAGCATCAATAGCGGTATTGACAGTTATAGCATAAGGCAGGATATAGGTATATTTGCTATCTAAAAAAGCTAGCTTAGGAAATATACTCTGTCCTAGGTTTTTCTTTGTTTTCTCCTTATTAGATGTTACTATACTATACTGGGTGACTTCAGATCCTGTACCTGAGGTCGTTGCCACAGCCACTACCGGAATACTATCAAGCTTACCACTAGTAAATACATTATCCATATTTATTTCAGGATTTTTTATAAATACAGCTATAGCTTTAGCTGCATCCATAGGAGATCCGCCACCGATACCTATAACAAAATCTACATGATTTATCTTTCCTATATGACTTCCTTTTTCAATAGTTTCTAGAGATGGATTCTCCTCCACCTCATCAAAAAGCACATGTTCAACTCCTGTCTGGGACAGGGCCTCCTTAACATCATCGTAGGAGCCATTCCTTTTTGCAGAGCTTCTCCCAGTAATAACAAGGGCTTTCCTACCTATTGCACCTAGTAGCTCCTTATTATTTAAAATAACATCAGATCCAAAATGAACTTCAGTTGGCATTGAATATTTAAATTTCATAAAATCATACTCCTTGTAGGTCAGCTATTTTATATGTAATTATTATATTTTATCCACATTTATTACAAGACAGTGTAAGCCTGCGTTGTCTAATATATTCACTTACTGTAAAGTCGCAAAGCATAGCAAATTCTTTCTGGAAATAAAAATGTGATATAAATGCTTCTCCAGCTATTTCTTCAACCGAAAGTTCCTCTGTGATATTATCTTCTATAAAGTTGATCGCTTGACTGAGGCTATCAATCCATTCCATGTTTGCTCACTCCCTTCTACATTTTCATTTTATCAGCGGTAAAGTCCCTATACCCGATATTTCGAGTTATGTTTTGTCTATCTTAACTACTATTATAGCCCCTCCAAATTAAGCCTTCAACCCTTGTTTTATTGTGATAGGCTCTGATGAGATAGATTCCTGGATTTTCATGCCTTTATACAAAGAAGCTATAGCATATTCATCGTAAAAATACTATAATTAAAGAACAAAATACGGAGGTGATGAAATGCGTGTATTATTTATAGGTGGTACGGGAACTATTAGTACTTCCATTTCTCGAAGACTAGCCGAGAACGGCTGTGATCTTTACCTTTTAAACCGAGGAACAAGAAATAACCAGCTCCCCTCAAATATTAATTTTATTCAGGCTGATATAGGAGACGAGGCTGATGTGTCAAAGAAGCTTGAAGGTATGTCTTTCGATGTTGTATGCGATTTTATAGGTTTTGTTCCCGAGCAATTGGAGCGGGATTTCAGACTCTTTCAGAATAAAACCAAGCAATTTATGTATATTAGTTCTGCCTCAGCTTATCACAAACCAGTAAAAAACCCTATTATAACAGAGGGTACAAGCCTAGCTAATCCTTACTGGGAATATTCCCGTAATAAGATTGCTTGCGAGGATTTCCTTATGAAGATGTATCGTGAGCATGGTTTTCCAGTAACTATTATACGCCCAAGCCATACCTACTGTGAGCGTTCAGTCCCCCTTGGTATCCATGGAAGACACGGATCATGGCAGGTTATTAAGCGAATGATGGAAGGAAAGCCGATTATTGTTCATGGTGATGGCACTTCTCTATGGACTATGACTTCCAGCGATGATTTAGCCAAAGGCTTCATCGGGCTGATGGGTAACCCCCAGGCAATAGGAGAAGCCTTTCATATTACCTCCGATGAATCCCTTACTTGGAATCAAATATACGAGACTATCGCGAAATGTCTTGATGTCCCCTATAAGCCTTATTATGTCGCTTCTGATTATCTTGCTAAGATAGCTCCTGCTGATTATGATCTGATGGGTGGTTTGATTGGCGATAAGTCTAATACCGTTATATTTGACAACAGCAAATTAAAAAGAGCAGTTCCCGGCTTTCAAGCAACTATCAGATTTGGAGAGGGAATAAGAAAAACCTTAGATTATATACTATCTCACGAGGATTACCAAACCCTGGACGAAGAGTTTGATCACTGGTGCGATAAAGTAATAAGTACATTAGAAAAAGCAAAGAAAGATATATTGTCAAGCTGACATATCAATAATGTATATGCATAAAGCCTTCCTCTACTTTTGCTTGCGCTAGTACAGGAAGGCTTTTTACTCATCTCATAATACCCCCCTATTAACTTCTATAGTATTCTGGAATTCTTATTTATCTAGATACTTATCCATAAGTATCAAATCATCATATACGCCATTAATCTTGAAATAATTCTTATGATATCCCGCTTTGACAAATCCAAGCTTCTCATAAAGCTTAATTGCATTTTCGTTACTTGCTTTAACTCCTAAACCAATATTCTTTATATTGCTATGGTTAGTAGCAAAACGAATTAATTCCTCTATAACTGCACTTCCAATACCACTTCTCCAATATTTCTTTTTAACAGAGATAGCCAGATCACAATTATGAGATATTCTTTCTCTCTGGTGGCAACTAATCTGTGCAATACTAACGATTGAATCATCTATTATACCTAATAACATTAAGGTATTCTCATTACCATTAACCCTCTTTATAAATTCAATCTCCTGTTCTACAGTAAGAGGGAATTCGTCTTTACCGAATAAGAGATTGTCACTCTCACCACCCACTTGATTTAAGTAGCTAATTATTACATCAGCATCATCAACTTCAGGCTTACGTAGGATTAATCTTTCCCCATTTTTCAGAATTACTTCTCTAATGATATTATTTCTTATATCCGTACACCTCCTACATCATAAATACACCAGCTGTCAATACTAATCAAATTACTCGCAGTCATTCAACTTCATATCTATTATTCATTAGGACTTTAATAGCCCTATCAATGTTATCTTCTTTAGTCAGTATATAATCTGTATTATATGTAGAAACAGCAAATATTCCTATATCATTCTCAGCAAGGATTGTGGATATTCGAGACAATATTCCGATAAGAGAAAAATCTAGTGTACCTCGAATTCTAAAAGCTTTCCTATCTGCATACTTCACTTCTCTATTTTCTTAATAAAGCAAACCAATCTATTAGCTTCATCAAATCCAATACCCTTATGAAAATCTATGCTTAAATTATTATCAAGTTCACAGTCAGAGCCTATCTCTGAGCAACCCATGTCCTTACCCCAATCCTCCACACAGTTTACTAATGCCTGCGCAATTCCTCTGCGTCTATGGATGTCATCTACATATATTCCCTCAATATATGCCACTGGAGAAGAATCACTACCCTCCACATAATCCGTTCTTATAGATGCTTGTGCAAATCCAATATATTCTTTATTAGCTTCGTCCTCATAATACAAGAAACACTCCCTATTTTCTGAATTAATATTATCCATGAAATCTTCTAGAAGTACTTCGTATTCAGTATCTGGCCATAATAAATGTCCTAGTCTGGCGCATTCCTTTACATTATCCTTGTTTAATCTATCAATCATTCTATATTCCTCCGTTGATACATGGTAAATTATTTTCTAACCATACTAGAAAAATACTTATATCCCAATACACATATCGGAATAAAATAAACACACCATATTTCAAGCAGTATTACACCTGTCATATCATCAGCACCAGAAGTGCCAGCTGTGCTTCTATATTGTTTTACTTCATATAGCATATAATCTTACTACTCTATGGTTTAAGACTGACAATGCTCGCAGTAATATATTGTTCCTCCCATATAATTTCCTTTGTGCAACTCATATCCACACTTCACACAAGGAGTAAATGCTGTCTTTTTGCTAAGATAGGTTTGATACTTACCAGGATTACCGAATAGATCCTTCTCAGTATCTCTTCCACCTTGATCTGCCATCTTTCTAATCGTGTCCTTTATGGTATCGAATAACAGGTTATATTCATCATCAGAAACATCAGCCATTTTTCTTTTAGGATGTATTCTTGATAAATATAGAATATCCTGTAATATACCATTGCCTAGACCAGGTATACGTTGCTCTGTAGCTAAAAATGCTTTTGCAGATAGTTTATCTGTCCCTTCCTTCCGTAAAGACTTAAAATATTGTCTGTCAAATGTATCAGAAAGTGGTGATGGTTTAGTCTTTGCACCATAATAATACATATTATCAAATTCACCATCATGAAACGCCCACAGTCCTCCATACATCTGAATAGTGCAAACCAGCGCAGAATTATCATCAAATTCAATATACAGCTGATGCTTCTTAGGAACCTTCTCTAAGTCGTCATAATACCGTGGTGTAACTCCATCAGTAAAAACTATGCGACAGTCCTCAATCTCAATTTCTAACATTCCAGAAATCGGATTGGAGTTACCAATTGTTTTGCCTGATAGTAAATTATCATAATCTTCAGGCTTACCATGATACAAGGCAAATGAGTGTGGTGAATGATTTGCCTGTACATAGCTGATGGTTTTACCTTTAATCGTATTATTCATTTGATTCGCTAAAGTATAGCTTTCTGGTATTTCTAACATAAGATACCCTCCCCCAATATACAAATTATCAACTAAAATATTCATCTCATCTTCTGTCAAATGTGGATATTCTCTCTCTAGATTATCTCTTTTACCATTATACAAATGCGTCTATACTAAAGAAATCCAAGTAGCCATGTTTTTCTCCTCTCGTATATATCTTAAATTCCCTATACCTCATACCTACTCCCAAAGTCTTTTCTTGCTTGGCTCGTCCATTTTTTAATAAATTCAGTCTTTGCTTCTGTATACCCATCCCTATCATGTTCGTATTGCCTTAATAAAGTTAAACTACTTGTTCTAATTTCATATCCATTTTCAGAAAGAAATGCTATTAAGCAATTTTATTGGCACTTCTCTTATATATATATAATCCGATTATATCTGCCAAAGCCCAACCGATAGGAATAGACCACCATATACCTATTAGGCCTATCGAAGGAATTGGCGAAAGAATATATGCTAAAGCAACTCTTGTCCCAAGGCTCAGAACCGTTAGTACTATAGACATTTCAGGCTTACCCATTCCCCTATATAAGCCGTAAAATAGAAACAAAAAGCCTATTAGGCAATAAAAGATTCCAACAATATACAAGTACTTAATGCCAATATTTATAATCTCAATTTTATCAGCTTTAACAAATATTGTCAATAAAGGTCTTGCAAAGATTAGCACAAGCGCAGAGATTGTAACACCATAAATGGTATCAATTTTAAATGCTGCACGGATTCCTGTCTTAATTCGTTCTGTTTTACCGGCACCCTTATTTTGTGCAATATAAATAGAAAGAGCATTGCCAAAATCCTGCATTGGTAAATAAGCAAAGCTATCAATTTTAACAACAGCTGCAAAAGCTGCCATTGTCGCCACGCCAAAGCTGTTAACCAATCCCTGTATCATTAAAATACCAAAGTTCATAATAGATTGTTGAACACTTGATAATATTGAATAATTGCCTATCTTCTTCATAATATCTATATTAAGCTTAAAATGTTTCTTTTTTAGTCGAATAAGTGGCATTTTCTTCAAGCTATATATTGTAATACCTACAGCAGAAAACGCTTGTGCTATTATTGTGGCATAGGCCGCACCAGCCACACCCATATTCAAGGGCACAATAAATACAATATCTAAAACTATATTTATGAGGGCTGAGACTATTAGGAAAACAAGTGGAACCACTGAATTTCCTAGACTTCTCATAATTGCAGCAAAATAATTATATATAGAAGTAAATCCAATTCCATAAAAAATAATTCGCAGATAGGTCTTTGTTTCATATAAAGCTTCCTGGGGAATCTGTAGCAGGATAAGTATTTCATCAATATATATTATCACGGATACATTAATAGCCAATGTAAGCAGTCCAATCAGGCAGAAAGATATAAAAAAGCTTTTCTTCATATCATCTATCTTATTGGCACCATAAAGATGAGAAAAAACTGTCCCACTTCCAATGCAAAGCCCTAATATGATTGAGGTTAATAAAACCATTATTGCAAAGGAGCTTCCTACTGCACCTAAAGCATTGGAGCCAATAAATCTACCAACAATTATTGTATCTGCCACATTATATAGCTGTTGAAACATATTGCCTATAATCATTGGAATTGTAAACTTAATTAACACCTTCATCTCATTACCTTGTGTCAAATCATGATTCATCCTAATGTATATCTCCTTTTTGTCGTAAATAAGCCAATTACACCTTTATATTTGCAGGTTAATCACTATTTTATTAAAAACTATTTTAATATCACCAATGAACCCCTTATTTGCAATCCCCAGGTAATGATATGGTTCTATCATTTTGTCATAGTTATGTGAGATATTTCCTCTTTCAGTAGGAAAGCTATTCCTATAGCAACACATAACAAGCTAAAAATCTGAGTAAAAGATATTATCTTACCTATATGACTAGCTCTTAGGAATTCAAAAGCAAACTTACCTAAACCACCTAGTACAGTGCATATGCCCACTGTTTTCATATTGAATCTATTCCTTTTAGTCTTAATAATCATATATATAAAAATAATTACAAAAAATATTGCCTCAACCATCTGAATAGGAAATAATTGGGTGTGCTCTGGAGTAGATTTAGCATAATTATAGACAACACTTCCAAAACCACTATATTTAATTCCATAACAACAACCTACTAAAAAACAACCTATTTTACCAATTGCATACATAAGAGCCATTGGAGGCATGAAAATATACAAGATCTCTTTTAATGATATGCTAAATCGTAAACCAATTAAGAACAAAAACAATATTGCTCCAATCACAGCCCCATAAGACGAAAATCCTATTTTTATATAATCAAATTGAGTACCTCTACCGCCTAGCTCCTTATAATTTTGTATAAAGCTTAATGTTTTTGCGCCTATTATTATTCCAATATTCTCATAAAGAAGTAAGCAAATAATCTCTATCCTCTTAATACTATATTTCATTGAAATCAATCTTACTATAAAGATATTGGATATAAGAGATATCATTAACATTATACTATAAAAAGGTATTTTAACATTAAACACAATGCTCCCCCATTATTTGTTTAATTATTTATTCTAATATGAACTTCTCTTTATAAATTCTTCTATTGTTTCCCCCCATGCCATCCCACTTTCATATCTATCATAAATGCGAACTGCATTATCTATCGTATCAAATTCAATATTGATTTTATCTTTAGTAACTATAGTGAGCTGAATATGGCTATAAATCATATTGTCTCTTGTTAATTCAATTAAGAGGTCATTTATCATCATAATATTACGATATTCTTTTTTACAAAACTCTAAACAATTCATGTTAATATAAATAAACAAACTAGTATATGTACTTCCCGTATGAGTACTAGGATAACCATCTGTTACCTTACTTAATATACCATTTAAATCCTGTGTTGAATATATTTTTGTTGGAGTTTCATTTTCATCATGCTTATTAGCATAGAAGTTAACCTCACTAATGTAGTCACTATAAGTATTCTGCGTTTCTTTGTATAATTGCAGAATATTTTTTCTTAAACTCAAGCTAAAATCATAAGTATCCTCATATTCTTTTGTATGGGTATCATAATTAACTACAAACTCCAGATCATCTCTGGCTGAATATACCAAATAGTATTCAGTATTTCCTTTACCATTTATTGTTCCAAAGTTCGAACCATCACAATTAATATCAGTATCTGGATTTTCTACTGATTGAACTAAAGTTATATTATCAAATTTCTCGTTATATTTATTTTCTAGGTATTTTCTTATAAGTTTTTCTCCTGTATTGCTCTGGTTTATAAATTTAGAAATTATCATAGGCAATATTAATAATGACAAAATAAATATACCCACTATCAGAGGTATACGCATTTTGCTTCCGCTTTTTTTACATCTCATGATTAACTCCTTCTTTCCAGCTATTCTATTTACACCGGCGCCGCCAACAGCCCAAATGAATATTTTTATCAAAAGCCTGTCACACTTGCGAAACAGGCTTTTACTATGGTTTTGTTTTCTTCTATTCTCTATTAATGGAGCAATTTAATATATTCTTTTAAATTATTATCAATAGGAATTTGGATACTTTCATATGCCTTTCCAAGAACAAATGAATTATTCATATTGCATGAAAACTCATATCACCATTGGGCCTTACTGCAATAAAACCGTAACACATAGAATATAAATCTTCTTCTTTGTAATCATCAATAGCAGTTGAAATTTGATTAAAGTTTTGAATATTACTGTCTTCAATTCTATCTGGATATTTCTCCTGTTGAGTGTATAGTGAAAATGAGCCCTAAAATTCTGGGCTCACTTAAAATTCAGCTTTACCACTCAATTCAATTCCAATCTAACCCATTTTTGCCCCAAAACTTATTGTATTTTACGACAACTTACAACACATCTAAATCTCTGCATACCTTACTAAATAGGGCGTCCCAAAGTCACTCCTTACAGCTCGTATGGCGTCACTCTGATTACTACCAACTCCCATCTTATAAATCATAAGGTGTTACCTGATATACATAATAATTCAACCAGTTGGTATACATAGTATTGGAATGGGCCC
>CAZMYP010000039.1:13137-20212 GCA_964570535.1 uncultured Herbinix sp. | reverse complement strand
CTCTACCAAACTGAGCCACGCCTCGAAATGCAATTCATATTTGTGAACCGCACTAAATATTATCTATCAATATTATATAAAAGTCAACTAGCTTTTAGCCTGTATTATCAGCTTTTATGTCTTATAATCCATTATCATATTCATCCATAAACTTTTTAATTTTCTTTCTTGCTTCCTCTATTTTGTCTCGGTCCTGAGTCTTTAGAGCATGCTCAAAGTCATGTAGTTCGCGGTTGATAAGCTGACGATCTGTACTCAATGCCTCTTCATAAAGTTGTTCTCCCCGCAGTAAAAGAAGCTTATTTTCCTCTCGATCCCTGGGGCTGATTTTTAGGTAGGATAGCTCTTTCAGGCGCTGGTCTATTTCCTCGTCTGTCATATTGATATCCTGTCCCTTTATAAGCTGCTTAATAACCTTCTCTGTAGATATTACCTTTACCACTACCTCAAGAATGGAATTCACATCATAGGTGTAGGTTACATCTACTGCCTCTTCACCTTTTCCAGCCTTTGGTATCTTCACCAGTATTTCACCAAGGGATAAATTGTTAGCAGCATACCTGCTCTCACCCTGTAGGATGTTTACTCGAATTTCAGACTGATTGTCACACACCGTATAAAGTCTTTCCGTACGACTCGCGGGAATAGTGGTATTTCTTTCAATAATAGGGCAAAAATGTCCCGACTCTATCCAATTATCACCTAGGGTCATCACAACCTCGGTTCCTAATGTAAATGGACATACATCTGTAAGAATCACTTCTCGAATTGCTTGATTACGTTCCTTCATAGCTCCTTGTATAGCAGTGCCTAGTACAACCGCTTCATCAGGATTAATTGAGGTATCAGGAATTACACCAAAAAGCTTGCTAACAAACTTTCTTATAATTGGGTGCTTTGTTGCCCCGCCAATTAAGACAACCTTATCAATATCTCTAACTCGAATATTGGCATCAGAAAGACTTCTCTTTATAGGGATTCTGATTTTTTCAAATAATTCTTCACAGGCCTTTTCAAAGGTATCAATATCTGTATGAAATGATACTTCATTATCATCGACTCTAAAGTCTTTAGTAATGGAATTCTTCTCTGATAGGATTATCTTGCATGCTTCCATCTGCTTGTGAATATATCTTTTTGCTTTATCTGAGAGCAATTCCTTTTTTATCTGCTTGTTCTTTTCATAAAACATATGCTCTAGTACGTTTGTAAAATCTTCTCCACCTAGAAAGTTATCTCCTGCAACAGCTCGTACCTCTATAATAGAATCAAACATTTCTAAAATAGATACATCAAAGGTTCCTCCTCCCAGGTCAAAGACCAAAAACTTCTTGTTAGTCCTGTCCTGATAAAGTCCAGAAGCAACAGCTGCAGCAGTTGGTTCACTAATGATTCGGTCAACCTTAAGTCCTGCCAGCTCCCCAGCACGCTTTGTAGCCTTTCTCCTTATATCATTAAAATAAGCCGGAACACTTATAACAGCTTCTGTTATGGGTTCATTTAGATATGCCTTGGCATCCTCACAAAGAGAGCGAATTACAAATGAGGATAGCTCTTCAGCTGAAAAGGTCTTATTACCAAGTTGAAATTTACGATCGCTTCCCATATCCCTCTTAAATACACTTGCACTAGTTCCAGGATACAAAAGCTCCCGCTCTTTTGCTGTAGCCCCAACATATATTTGATCGCTTTCATCTATACTAACAACAGAAGGAGTCAGATAATCTCCCAATCGATTAGGTATAATCTTTGGCCCCTCCTCTGTAAAATATGAAACTAAGCTATTCGTTGTACCCAAATCTATACCGACAATCATTTCAAATCTCCTTTATATAACCACTAGAAGCGTTTTGATCTCACATTGCTTAATCGCTTTAGATAGACCATTACTCCCAAATCCTGGCCTGCAATCATCTCATAGCATTCTATTGCTTTATCATATTCGTCTCTAGCTTCATATAACAATCCATAAATTTCATAGATATCTACACATTTCATATATACACAATTCGCACATAAGTTATACTTAAGTCCCATCTGGATATATTTCTCCGCTGTTGCCTCATCACCCATGGAAAGATAGATAGATGCCAAATTGGCAAAGCGCTTGGTTCTACAGCAAGGGTATTCATAATATGCTTCTATACTTCCATATAATTCATTGATTGCCTCTAAAGCCATATTGGCAAACTTATTAGCCTTCTTATCATATTTGTTCCTTGTAATGCTTGGTAATTTATTAACATAAAGCTTGATACTCCAATATAATTCAGCAGTCCTTTGACATACTTCTATATAAAAGCTATCGTCTTTCTTTGCATACTTTAAGGCATCCTTCATAATAACAATCGCATATGTATGGTTATTAGTTAACAATAAAAATTCTGCATACTTTAAGTGAGTAGAAACATCCATAACATTTAAAGCTTCCATATAGCACATATTAGCCTTTACATTGCTTCCTTTTAGAAAATGTATATCTGCAAGATGGCTCTTTACCTCTAGTTTATTGCAATCCTTAGCTTTTTGAAGCTCATCCAACCATAAAACACTATTAACTGTGTCTCCCATTGATTTAAAAATCCTAATCATAAGCTCTACAAATATTTTTGAATCTGGATATTGCTCATGAAGCATTTCATAATACTTTATTGCATTATCATATTCTTTTGCTATACGGTAACCCTTTGCCAGATTTGAATATGGGAGTGATGATACACTTACTGATACTTGAGCTGTTGCCTGTTTCAGATCATTTATAGCTGTATCCATATTTCTCAAAAAGATATTAGCATATCCTGAGTTATTCAAAGCCATCCAGTTATCGGGATTAATCTCCCTAGCCTTGTAAAAATCCGATATTGCTTTTTCAAGTTCATGTGCATCTAGATGCAATAGCCCCCTGCTGACATAATAGTAATCGCTATTACATACTTCCAACTGTCTATTCGCATATGGTAATGCTTTTTTATAGTATTCAATTTTTTCAGTACTATTAAGGAGCTCTCGATATATATCCACAATTTTATCATTTACATCTAAAAAGCTTGGATTAAGATCAACTGTCTTAAGGAAAAAATCTAAGGCTTTATCATAATCACTCTGTTTCAAATAACAAGAACCCATAGCATAATATAAACGTGGATTTTGAGGATTCTTCGTTAATAAATTATTAAATATAGCAATGGACTCATTATACTTTCCATCATCCCTTAGTATTTCACCTTTAATATATAGATAATGATCCTCGCCCGGCTTCTGTTCAATAATGGTGTCCATAATCTCTAATGCTTTTTCTCGCTTATTTGTATCAGCATTGAGAAGTGCCATTTCATAATCTACTTGAATTGGATCCTCTATGTCATTGTCCTCTGACATAAGTATCTCTTTTAATTGCCTACATTCCTCTATAGCTAATATGCATTCCTGTTCCGTTTCTGCTGTTAATCTAGCAAGCTTAATAGAAAGTAGCTTAAATTCATTACTAGTTAGCTCAGCTGCTTTAACCTGATCTACTACTGCTTTGGCATCTTCATACTGTTTATGCCTTATATATATCTTAATAGTAAGCAAATATGGTTTAATATGGCCTGGATAAATCTCTATCGCCTTATGATAATCATTAATTACCTCCTGGCTATTTTCCAGTTCATAATAAGCTTCCTGTCGGTGAATATAGGCTGGATAATAATCACTACTTATATCTATAATCCTACCACTCATATCAATACATTCCTGAAATTTCTTCATTTTCAGATATGCGTATGTAAGTCTTTCCATTGTAATTAACTTATCATATAAAACTTCTTCTACTTCAATGCTTTTTTCATAATAGGGCACTGCTTCTTCATATGCTTTAATATTTGTATAGCATAGTCCAATAGCATAATAGGCATAGCCTAGCCTCTTATACTTTTTCTTGGATTCAATACTGTCATCCTTTTTAGTCTGAAGAATCTCATCCAACCAATTCTTAAGCTTATCTAGAGCATCACTATATCTTTCAGATGACAAATATACTCTACCATATAGATTGATAAAGTCATATTCTTTACGAACCTCTTCCGGTAATTCTTCTAAAATAACAATGGCTTCTTCCGGTTTCTGAATTTGGTAATAACACCATGCTAATTCCAATTTGGTTTTATTATCCTGCTTATCCTTCAAGCTCTCCTGAAGTTGCCCAATTAATTCCTGATTAATTTCCTTCAGATAATGATTGGCAACCTCGTCACTACGGTATTGGTTCAAAATATCCAATGCTAATTCTTTAGCTTCAGTATACTTTTTTGTCTTATATAAACACTCTAATAGTCCACTCATTGAATAATAATAATCAGGATATACACTTAATATCTGCTGGTACAGTTCAATCGCTTCATCGTATTGCTCCTGGTTACCTATTACCCTGGCATAGTTTGCAAGTATATATATATCATCTGGATACCAAGCTACTAATTCATCAGCCAGACTGATCGCCTCAGAAAGCTTATCAGTCAATAAATAATAGCGAATTTTCTCTACATCCTTATAAGGATGGTAGGATTCATACCCATCCAAATCATCTATAAGCTTTTGATAATCCTCCAACTGATTATCATCAATAATTCCCTTTAGCTTAAAATATTTCTCTATATATTCATCAGCATTCTCATCATTCTTATGTCTAAATAACTCAAAATCAAAAAATCCCTCATTATTAATTTGATTAATAAAATACTCAATAAAGCTCTTCGGAAACCTTTCACATAGCTGCTCTTTGGAAGCAATAATATCAAACACCTTCTCAAGCATCTTCCAAATCTCATTGGGTAAATAATAGTTGTCCATAAGAAATACAAGCAATTTTTCTCTTGCTTCAGTATTAGTATCTATTCCTACACATATTTCGTCTCTAAGGAGTTCTTCCCAACACTCCTGATTTATTCGACTATCTATTGACTTGTAAATAGCTTCAAACTTATCTATCCACAAATCAACTTCATTTTTAACCTTATTAGTGGCCACTTCAGCTTCTGGCAATCGAATGAAATTAATAGCTTGCTCATATGCATCTCTTAATTGCATAAATCCCTCTGCATTATCTTCAGGATTAACATGTACTAATTTTGCCCTATACGCTTGTTTGATTTCTCCCTCATTTTTTGTTTCTTGGATCCCTAATATGCCCCACACACTTTTAAGTTCCATAATAACTCCCTCATAAAAAGATATTTTATATATATTATGTAATATATCATATATATTTGTCAAATTATATATTAATTACTTAATTATTACTATTTCTAATATGCTTTTAATATTAATAGATAAAATTAATAATTTTCACCTAATTAAAAAGACCTAGGCTGATGAGCTATAGATAAACTCATTTCTGGTTCACTGCCCTAATCTAGGTCTGCTAGATTAAATCTTTCCTTTAGTTCACATTAGAAGAAGATGGGGAATCAAAAATACCAACTGGATTATATTTATCAAAATAGTTTTTAAGTAGTTTCAGAACATTAAACTCTCTTTGAGTCCATGCATATTTCCCTTCACGATTTATCATTTCCTCATTAATTCTAAGAGCTTCATCTAATGTATACAGAACTTGATGTAATCCATATTTGTTTTCATTTTCAGTATAATTACATTTTTCTTGAAATTCTTCCACCTCGCAAAAATAATAGCGATTGATTTGATGCCAAATCATTGGTTCATGCACGGATAACCTTTTTTCCTCAACCTCTCCAAATTCGTGTATAGATTCTGGTATTACATGATAGCCAGTTTCCTCTAAAGTTTCTCTTATTAGAGTCTGAAAATCATTTTCCATTTCTTCTTGTCCACCTCCTGGAAACTTAACTTCTCCAAAGTCTGATTGAATAAGCAGAAGCTTTCCTTCCATAAAAATAATTCCACGAACTGCTACACGGTATACTTCTTCCAAATTCAGGTTGTAGTTTTTTTCGTCCATCACTAATATCTTCTTCACAAAATCACCTCCACAGATTCAAATATATCCTTGCATTATTAAAATTGCTTTGTTCACATTTGCCACCAAATACGAATCAATATCAATATCGCTGGGATTCAAGTCATCATGTACATGCATCTTAAGCCCAAGCGAACCTTGTAACAATGGAATTTCAGTAAATCTTTTGGTTTCTTCTTTATGCGAACCACAATCCCCGTATTTCCTAGCATAATAGCATAAGACATATAATTGAAAAACTCCTGTTTAAGAACTTCTATTTCATTACTTTTATACTTCTTATCATAATGAAATTCAATCGGCCCCTCCTCGGAAGACAACGTAACTACTTTATTTTCTTTAATCTCAAAAACTGCATTCGCCAAAGTCAATGCATCAAATGATTCCTTAGGATTCATTCCTTTTATCATTTCGAGTACTTCTTGGCGCTGAATAGCCTCAGTGATTTCGTAATATCTATTAAGAACGAGAGCATCATTACCTCCAAAAAATTCTTTCCTCTCTTGTCTTGTAAGAAGCTCATACCCATTGGCTATAAAATAATTACCAAAATCGTATATTTCTAAGCTACTGCTTCCCGCATGGTTTAATATGTAACCATTAATTATTGATAAAACTCGAATCAGATTCACAGTTGTTTTGTTAGTTTCAATATTTCGAATAAAAAAATCTACTAACGTTTCATTGGCCTCCGGATGCATACTGCTATAGTCATTGCAATTATCCACAATTATCTTCCGATGAAGCATTTTTCGTTCATCATTTTTTCTTCTCTTTTCTTCCTCTTTTTCCGTTCTTTTTTCTTCATTTTAAAAAGGCGAAAAGAGTTGAAACCCTTGATTTTCCTAGGATTTTTCTGTGTTGAATTTTTAGAAGCGTTGCATAGTCTGTTATTGAATTGACAAAAAAACAGACCTGAGACGGGGCGGTTTAATGCCCAATCTAGGTCTGTGAACGAGGTTGATTTCGTTTTTATTTTCGTATTCATTTTCTACTTGTTCGAGGATAATTGCGGTTGCCTCAACGATAAGACGAGGTGTCTTGGAACAATATATTCACTAATAAGCAACAATAATTCCACCTTCATTAGCATACATG
>CAZMYP010000039.1:11385-13127 GCA_964570535.1 uncultured Herbinix sp. | reverse complement strand
GCAGGTTAAAAAACAACCTGTCCAGGTAAAGGAGGAGCTTACTCCTGCTGTGTCAACTATAAAGCAGTCCTTAAAGGGTACCCTCTTAAGAATTTCATCCTTTACAAACATTGCTCTCTCAAAACAATTACAATGAGCTATTGCCAGAACTCTCTCTTGGGGTTTAGTTGCATCTCGCTGAATAAGATCAGCCATAATAATTAAGGCTTTATTAATTCCTCTTGCTTGATCTAGCTTACCAATAGTTCCATCAGCAGTTCCCTCCATTATAGGCTTTATATTTAAGACATTTGCTATGATTGCCTTAATATGACTTAACCTTCCGTTCTTTCGTAGGTTGTCTAGGCTTTCTAATACAAACTTTGTCTTTATCTCTGAACGAAATGCATTAACCTTCTTAACAACCTCATTAAAAGGATTTCCTTCATTAATTAAATCTCTTATCTTCATTGTAATCAGAGTCTGAGCAACTGAAGCGCTGCGAGAATTAAATATTTCTATGTTTTTCCCAGGATTCTCTTCAAGATATAATCTCTTAGCAAGATTTGCGCTATTATAGGAACCACTTAGCTCTGAGGATAGTGTAACCACATAGTTATCACCCTCCTTTGCAAACTCCTTCATATAATCCTCTGGTGAAGGGCAAGCTGACTTTGGACTATTGGGACTTGCTTTCATTATCTTAAGAAATTCCTTCTGCTTAAAGGTTTCATTATCCACAAAATCCCTATCATCTATTGTTAATATTAACGGGATAATTCGAATATGAGGATCCTCCTTAATCTGCTTGGGTAGATCCGTACAACTATCTACTAAAATTCTATAATCCATCTTCATCCTCCTAAGTATTCTTAATTGTCTAATTAATGATTTTTCTGCATCTCTATGTTTTGTTACAACAGTATTCCATTACATGGTTTTCATTACTATATCATAAGGCATTTGCTTTAATATATCAAGGATTTCAAATAGTTTTTAAAAATTTTATATTTTTTTTATATTTAAATTTTAATAAGCTATAAAACTGACTGTAAAAAAGCCACTTCACAGTATTATTCCTGTGAAATGGCTAGTTTATTATAGATATCATTTAAAATTTCAAATAATTATTTTGCAAGAAGCATCATAATATCATTACTTCTTTGGATAAACTTAGTCATAGCTTCCGGCTCTAATGCCTTATGACCTAAGTAAGCCAAATCGTATAGCTGCTCACAAATCATAGGAGTATTCTCAGACTTCTCATTAGTAATTATATACTGTACAAGCTTATGATTAGCATTAAGCACAAGGGTCTCTCCACCCTCAAACATATTGTTATCCATACCACCCATATTGTACATCCGCATCATATCCTGCATTCTGCGGTTTTCCTCAGATAAAGTTATTACAGAGGATACCTTCTCATTCTTCAGCTTTTCTACCTTAACCTCCAGTTTTTCCTTACCTAAAACCTTTCGGAATAATTTAGTCATAGCGTCAGTATTATTCTTTAATACCTTTTTATCCTTCTTTTGGGTTTCGTCCTTAAAGCTATCTGTCAAATCAGCATCTATGCGCTGGAATTTAACCTTTTGATTCTTATATTCAACCTGGGTAATAAATGGTTGGTCTATATTATGTGTCAGGATAAATGCATCTAAGCCTGCATCCCTAAACAAGTTGATATACTGGCTTTGTTGCTTCTCGTCAGTTACATAATATACAACTGCTTTGTCCTCTTCCTTAATATCCTCACCATC
>CAZMYP010000039.1:333-11285 GCA_964570535.1 uncultured Herbinix sp. | reverse complement strand
ATCCATATCACTAGTAGTATTCTCTGGAGAAGCAGTATCTTCAACATCAGACTCCTTCTCCTTAGCTTCTACATCAGTGTCAGTCTCTACATCAGTTTTATCCTCTACATCAGTTTTAGCTTCTTCCTCTGTATCTACTTCTCCATTAGCATTAAGCTTTGAAGCCTCTACATACTCATCTAAGGTAATATATTTACCATCGAGATTCTTATATATAATAGAATCCTTCATTCTTTCACTGAATTTTTCATCCTTTAGGCAGCCAAATTTAATAAATGGACTAATGTCATCCCAGAACTTTTCATAGGTTTCTCTTTCTACCTTATACATACCAGAAAGCTTGTCTCCAACCTTCTTTGTAATATAATCAGATATCTTCTTTACAAAGCCGTCATTTTGCAGTGCACTTCTAGATACATTAAGTGGTAGATCAGGGCAGTCTATTACTCCCTTTAGAAGCATCAAAAACTCAGGAATAACCTCTTTAATATTGTCTGCAATAAATACCTGATTATTATATAGCTTAATTACGCCCTCTATGGAATCATATTCAGTATTTATCTTAGGAAAATACAATATTCCCTTTAGATTGAAGGGATAATCCATATTAAGATGAATCCAGAATAATGGCTCCTTGTAATCATGGAATACATCTCTGTAAAAATCCTTATATTCCTCTTCAGTACAATCATTGGGATGCTTTGTCCACAAGGGTCTTGTATTATTTATCGGCTGAAGTCTCTTATCCTCTTTCTTATCATCCTGGCCTTCAGTTTGGTCAGAGTCTGTATCCTCTGCAGATTTTCCGTCCTCATCCACAGTAGTTGGGATAACCTCATCCTCTTCTTCCACAGGTGCATTAGCATTATTAAAATATATCTCTACAGGCATAAAGGAACAGTACTTACTAAGAATCTCCTTAACACGATATTCATTAGAAAATTCATAGCTTTCATCATTAAGATATAGGGTTATTTCTGTTCCCCTCTCGGTTCTGTCCCCTTCCCCCATCTCATATTCTGTACCGCCGTCAGATTCCCAAGATACAGCCACTGCATCCTTTTGCCAGGACAATGTATTAATGGTAACTCTGTCTGCTACCATAAATGCCGAATAGAAACCAAGTCCAAAATGTCCAATAATTTGATCATCATTGGTTTTATCCTTATAGGTTTCCATAAACTTTTGAGCACCTGAAAATGCAATCTGATTAATATATTCCTTAACCTCATCTTCAGTCATACCAATACCGTTATCTGAAAATGTTATTGTCTTTTCCTCTGGATTAACTGTAACAATAATTTTGTATTGGTTATCCTCTGGTATATCCACCTCTCCCATGATTTCTAGCTTCTTTAACTTGGTAATAGCATCAGAAGCATTGGATATCAATTCACGGACAAAAATATCATGGTCTGAATACAACCATTTTTTAATAATAGGAAAAATATTTTCCGAATTAATAGATAAATTCCCTTTCACTCTACTCATACTTGTTAATCAGGTTTAAAATCAACCTGATAACCTCCTTTCCTACTTGTTTTTATATTGGTTTGTAATGTCATAAGCCTTAGTGAATTATTACTTAACTTAGAGCTATGACACCTTTATCAAATATCATAATACGTTAGAAATAAAATGTCAAGAAAAATTTAGCACTCTTCTCGCAAGAGTGCTAACAGACTGTAAAAAGTCACCAGTTTCTTAATTATTATTGTCCAGGCTACTCTTCCTCAAATACAAAGCCCTGTTTCTTTAGAAAATTCTTAACCCACGCATCCCATTCTCTCTCAAGTGTTTTGTCAAAGGTAAATGTCTTTATTGCAGTTCCAGTTATGATATGTAGTTCATTCTTCTCAAATCGAATATTTAAAAACAATCCTCCTACATCCTCAGACCTGAGATTACCCCCGAGGCTCTCCACCATTTCCCTTTTCTGTTCCTCCGGTAATTGAAACACAATCTTCATAGAAAGTGGTGTTTTATTCCCCTTAATTATAGAATAGGCAATACCCTTTATTTCACTCCATAATATAGCACCTTTAGTTTTTCTTTTTTCCAATTCCTCTTGTGAAAAAAAGCCTTCATTTAATTGTCCGGATACACTGAAACATGTAAAGGTTTGTATTTCCATTTCCTTTAAAACAAATTCATCAAGTAAAGCTTCAGTAAGAAGCTTTGCCATAAAGGACTTCACATCTAGAGTCTTTAATGAAATCATATTATCCTTAAATACCTGCTCTCTTTATATTATCAATTTACTATTTGTCAGAAGAAATTCCTTGTATATATTCTTTCTAATTACAAACAATAGAATTACATCTAATCTTTAAAAATCATTATTTAAACCATAAGGAGGATTGTAACTATGTATTTTGAGCCAGACAAAAAAGCATATTATCGTTTCCCTTCTGCTAATAGTGTCCAAAAGCTAGATAAGCGGATGTACCTTCCCGAAAAACCCACTCATGCTATAGATAACTCCTACGATAATCATAATACCTCTTATTCTACAGATAAGGAAGATGTCTATGATTTTAAATAACTAATGAAATCAAATACAAGGCCAAAATATGTGCAGGGTAGAAAGCGTAAAAGAAATATTTGAGGCTTTTACCCTTTTTCCCATTATAAAACCATATGGGTATCATTGACAAGACTGAAAATCCCTGAATAATACTACCACTTATCACAACTAAGGCTAATGCCAACATAATTTTACTTCCACGGAATAAGTAAAAAGCCACTATAATTAATATCCCCATAAAGCCGTAGTCTGTTCTAAGAACGGCTGCTATAAAGCTAAAAGCTATTGTAATCAAGGCATTTAAAATGTTAATATATACTAGTTTATTTTTAAATTTTACTTCAACTAAGCTTAATAACCATACTGTACAAAGCCCAAGAAAGAGGGTAAAGAATATGTTCTGATGTTTAAAGTCAAAGAAATTATTATAAAAGGCTAAATCAAAAGGGATCTCTGATACTAAAGCAAAGATTCCTAGTCTTATGAGATATTTTTTAATATTCTTAGTGTGATAAAATCCTTCAACTAACAAAAATGCAAAAATAGGAAAAGCCAACCTTCCTATTATTCTACCAATAAGATGTAGTTCAGAATCAACTGGAATTAATACAACAGTTGTGTGATCAATAAGCATTGTAATAATAGCTATTAGTTTTAGATAAAATGTACTCATAATATACCTTCTTTACTTTTATTTTTTTATACTTCCATGGATACTATATATGCATCCTCTTATATAATTCTGTTTTTATATTGTCACCTTCAAATAGAATCAAGGCCGATAATGAAATTATACTTGCTGCCACACATATTACAGATGGAAAAAGTACATTGACCTTGCCAAATATTATAAAAACAGCAGGAATAAAACCAAATATTGCATCTAAAAGTAGATATACAGTTTGATCCCTAACACCTATCTTTAAAATCTTAGCTCCTACAGCCATTACAATCATTGTAAGCACACAGACAGTGGGTATAACATAATCAATAGACCAGCCTATCCACCCCATTGATTTATCCCATATTAGTGAAAGTACAATAATAATCCCCACCTGCCACAAAATTGTTTTTGCAATGTTATTCCTCTTACGTATAATAAAATATAGACTAATCCACATACACAGCACCCCAGCTGCCACTAGAATTGACCATCGGGACTCCTCGGTAAATATCATATTAATGGCAAAGCTGATCACCACAGCTACTATGGATATTAGTACTAATAATCGTATAAAAAAATTGAATTCTTGATAAATTGTAGGAATTTGGGGGAAGACATCATGGCTTTGCTCACCCTTATCCTCCAATATACCACCACACAATGGGCAGACTGAATGCTCACCCATAATATTAACCTTACAATGAATACAACTTTGCAATCTAACACCTCCACATTCCACTTGAATCTATGACTCTCTAGTATTTGAAGATATAGTAATAGAAATGTTTTCACTTACCAAATAGCGATAGAAATTCTTCTGAATGTCTGTTCCTATATAAGGAGAAGTAAAGCTAACTACCAGGTTGTCTTCATAAGAGCAAATAGCAATCTGTGGCCGCCTGGCACTAGTAAAGCAATTAAACATCTTAATATAAGGTGCAAACTCTTGACTAATATTAATCCTTCCTACATTGGAAAGTGTAGCAGTAATTCCTTTATCATTCAGATGATTGGCAAATTTTAAAACCATGTCCTTTGCCGTAATAGGCACCACCCGCATAAAAGCATTATGCTCTAGTGATGATAATTTGTTCATATGGGTCTTAAGCTTCTCCTGGGTAAGCTCCCTAGTAAAGCTTTCCTTAACCACACCAATAATATCCTCTAGCTTATCACTGGAGTCACTAAAATTATATTTTATATTTATTGTTGCAAAGAAATTTCTTGCAGTAACTGACGGAAAATATGTCCTAAGATTTACTGGAACCGATAGGACAATTGGATACCTTCTGCTTCTCGCAGGCATTTCCTCGTATATGGACTTAATAAATATTGCAGTTAGATAAATCGTAAGAGTAGTCTGATGCTTCCGTGCAAGATTAATAACCTCTTTTACCGGCATAACCCCTTCTATTACCTTTATGCGATTATCAATAAATCTTCTACCTTGTATATGATATGCTTTTGTAACCTTGATTCTCTTAGGTATGCGATTATCAGTATAATGCTTTAGGAAACTGTCATCCATTTTCTGAGAAAGAGATGCATCATACTCAAGTACCGGAAGCTTATCCTTAAAATCCTCCTTATAGCAAGCAGTTATATAGTAATAAAGAAGTGTTTTTAAGAAATTCAAGGCACCTGTTCCATCTGTAAGTGAATGATACACTTCTAGGTTAATTCGGCATTTATAGTATGTTACTTCAAATAAGAGGTTCCTTCGATTAGGATTATACAAGGTACTGCAGGGAGGCTTGCTTTCCTCCACAACCTCAGGCATAAGCTCACTACCCTCAAAATAATACCAAAATACACCCCTTCGAAGCACCACCCTATAGAAGGGGAAAAGTACCAAGGTATTATTAGCTGCCTCTTGGAGAATATCCTGATTAACTTCATCCTTAAGTTCACAGACAAAGCGAAATACCTTTGTATCTCTCTCACTACTGATGGGAGGAAATATCTTAGCTGCATTATCTAGTTTTGTCCATTCCACAGGTTTTCTTCTAATCACTTATAACCTTCTCCCTTTTATGCTGTGTACTTTGTACTACCATATCTATAGTTTGCTTCTTAAAAATCTGTTAATAAGTTCATAGCTTTGCTTAACATGGACAAAATTCTTTGGTAAGGAGAAAAAACCGTGAAGAGCATTTTTCATACGATATACCTCCACTAAATTCCCATGCTGCTTAAGCTTCTTACCATAAGCCTCCCCTTCATCTCTTAGGGGATCATATTCTGCTGTAATTATTAAAGTTTCAGGCTGACTGGATAAGTCCTTAGCTATTAAGGGTGCCAGATATGAATTTTGTAAATCTATCTCTGTACTAATATATAAATCCATATAATCTCTAATTCTCTTAGATGTAAGGAGATACTCCCTTCCAAATTCCCTGATAGAATTAAAACCAGTTTCATCACTATGATCATTATTAGTTGATGGGTAAATAAGAATCTGCTTTGATACCCTAAACTCTCCCTTATCTCTTGCCATCATTGATACTGCAGCTGCCAGGTTAGCCCCAGCACTGTCTCCAATTAGGATTATGTTATCTGTATCAACATCAAAAAGAGTTGAATCGAGAAAAATTTCTCTTGTTACAGAATAGCAATCATTAAGAGCACAAGGAAAACGATATTCAGGAGCCAAGCGATAATCAACTGATACAATTATAGCCCCTGTTTGACTAGCCATATTAGTACAGACATTACTATAGCTATCTATGTTACCAGTTACCCAGCCGCCACCATGAAAGAAAATCAAAACCCGATTCAGTTCAACTTCAGAGCTATCAGGAGGCAAAAAAATCCTTACCGGAATTTCATAATCAATTCCGGCAATCTTATGATCCCATATTGTATATCGCGGCCTAAGATAAGGATTTACTACAGTATTAAGCTGCCGCTTTAACTTATAGTTTTTCTTAATGTCCAAATCCGGATATGACAATGCTTTAAGGGCAATTCTCATTGCTTTGTTGATTGCCATAAATTCCTCCTAAAGTTTGCTAACTACATTTTAACTAAGTATAATATAAAAGTCAATTATTCCTTGTCATAGGACAAGGTCCTAAAGCCAGTATATTGCTTACAAATAAGTATACCTATTAATAAACTGAAGCATATGGCTTAGCCTTATATCCCGAGATGATGCACCTAACTCAATCTTAAAATCACCTGGCTCTACTACAAAGGAATGTTCATTTACATCATAGAATCCAAAGGATGACTTATCAAGGTCAACTATTATTGTCTGTTCTTCACCAGGCTCCAGATAAACCTTTGTAAATCCCTTTAATTCATGACTTGGTCTCTCTACAGAGGATTCAGTATCTGCCACATAAACCTGTACTACTTCTGCTCCAGCTACATTACCTGTATTCTCAATATTTGCCTTAACCCTTACCTTAACATTATTCATATCTGATTCGTCCTTTGTTACCTGCAGATTACTATATTCAAAGGATGTATATGACAAGCCATGACCAAAGGGATATTCCAGATCAGTATTATAACTGTCATAATACCTGTAACCTACATAAATTCCTTCGTTATATGTTATCTTCTCGTAATCTCCAAATTCGCCTAAGCTATGAGCAGGACAATCCATATGATTTTTGGGAAATGACTCTGCTATCTTACCAGAAGGATTCACTTCCCCAAGAAGTGCCTGGGCAATAGCCCTTCCACCCTCCATACCAGCATAATAACTCCAAAGGATTGCCTTAGCATCGGAGGACCAAGCCCCCATCTCAACAGGAGAGCCAGCTGTAATAACTACAATAGCCTTAGGATTAACCTTAAGAACCTCTTTAATAAGCCTGTCCTGCTTATAAGGAAGTTTCATATCCGTCCTGTCCTGTCCCTCAACATCATATTCATGATCCAGTCCAGCAAATATAATTACATCCTCTGTATCCTTAGCTAATGCAATTGCTTCCTGCAAAAGCTCTTCCTCTTGACTACAGTTAAATTCTGCAAGCTGCTGTGCAATAAGTAGATCTTCCTGCTCATCTATAGTATCATTGTTATTAAGACTGTCCTGCTGCCAGTTTAGCTCCTTGTGTTTCTTAATAACCCTTGGCATATTTTACTGTTACATTACCCCCTAACTCCATCTTCAAACCCAGAAGAGGTGATATCTCATAAAGAGCTTTAATTTCAGCACTTCCACCACCATTTGCATGGACACGTTCTCCGTTTTGACCAATAACAGCCAGGGTTTTAAGTTCTGACTTATCTAGTGGCAGTCGTTTTTCTTCATTCTTGAGTAATACAATAGATTCTTGTGCACACTGCAAAATAACCTCTCTGTGAGCAGGTACATTATAAGTTCCAGACTTACGATTATTCCGTTCTTCTCCTAGCATATTCAGCCTTAGCATAGTACGTAAAATATTACGGACCTTTTTATCTATACATTCCTCTTTAATCTGCCCATTTCTTATAGCTTCAATCAAGGGATTAGCCATATAATAATTATCAAAGTCTGCTACAACGGACATCTCTATATCAAGACCAGATTCACCAGCTTCTATCGTATCATGTACCCCACCCCAATCGGAAACTACTGCCCCGTCATAATCCCACTCTTCTCTAAGAAGCTTATTAAGTAGGAATTTGCTATGACTACAGTGCTCTCCATATAGTCGATTATATGCACCCATAATGGTATGGCTTTCTCCTTCATCAATCGAAGTTTTAAATCCAGGTAAATATATCTCTTTTAAGGTTCTTTCGTCTAAATAGGTGTCCACTGCTAATCGATTTGATTCTTGATTGTTAACCGCAAGATGCTTAACACATGCAGCAACATCATTTTCCTGAATGCCTTTAATAAGAGGAACCACCATCTCCTGAATTAGTCTGGGATCCTCACTCATATATTCAAAATTTCTTCCGCATAGTGGACTTCTCTTTATATTTATTCCAGGAGCTAATATTACATCCTTACCTCTTCCCCTGGACTCTGCACCTAACACCTGCCCTAATTTATATGCCATATCCCTGTTCCAGGTTGAAGCAAGGGCGCTGTTACTGGGAAGATATGATACACAATCATCTGTGCTACATACATTAATCCAACTATCCAAGGCAAATTCATTACGAACACCCATAGGTCCATCTGAAAACTTCATAGGGGGTATATCAAGTCTTGGCACTCCTCCGGACTGGAATATCCCTTCTCCATGGATAAGGGATATTTTTTCTTCCAAGGTTAATTGTGATAATAATTCTTCAATCCTTGTTTCATCTATTTTCTTCATCTATTATACTTCCTTTGCTCCATATTTAAATCCACCTTTAATTATAGCTGAAAACAACTTCAAAATAAAGCCAGATTGTAACACTATAGCCTATATATGATTATAAAACAAGAGCTTAGTCCATTGAGTAAAGCATATATTTATGATATACTACTAACCATAAAAAGCATACTATAAAATCAAAGAATCTACTAAATATCAATTCAAAACAAAAATACATTTTATAAGGAGGCAATCTATGTATTATAAACAGTTTGGTAATACAGGCCTAAAGGTAAGTGCTGTAGGTATGGGTACCATGCGTTTTAATGATGATGATATTAATGCAGGGAATCTTGACAAATGCTCTGATGTTGTATTATACGCCCATGAAAGGGGAATTAATTTTTTTGATAGTGCACCCTTTTACTGCCAGGATAAAAGTGAAATCATTACAGGTATGGCTCTGTCGCAGTTAAAGAGAGATAGTTTTTTTATATCTTCAAAAACAAACCTTAATACCTTGGATAATAAAACCTCAGCTGATGATTTTCGCTGGAGACTAGAAAATTCCTTAAAACGCCTTAAGGTGGATTATCTGGATTTCTATTATCTATGGTGTATGCTTGATTTGGAAGGCTTTAAAATGCAATATGATTTATTATATCCCCATTTTGAGCAAGCTAAGAAGGATGGTCTTATTCGCCAGATAACAATATCCTCTCATATGCAGGGAGCTGAGCTTGAGAAGGTGGTTGATAGTAATTCCTTTGATGGTATGCTAATTGGATATAATGCGCTAAATTACCGTTTTCGCCAAGCAGGCATAACTGCTGCTTATGATAATGGTATGGGTATCGTAGTTATGAACCCTCTTGGAGGCGGGTTAATTCCTAACAATCCCGAAACCTTCTCCTACCTTACTGAAGAAACTGACCTTACAGTTGCCCAGGCTGCCCTTAGATTCGTTGCTTCCCATAGGGAAATCTCTGTAGCACTGGCGGGCTGCACTACTAAAGCCCATGTGGATGATGCAGTAAGGGCGGTTGAGAACCTTGTTGAACAACCAGCCCGTGAAGTATATGAGGAGTATGAGTATAAGGGTATGGCCCTTAATAATCTCTGTACCGGCTGTGGTTACTGCAAACCCTGTCCACAGGATATAGATATCCCAAAATATATGGATGCTTATAATTCACATATTTTTGGAGAAAACATGGGTGATCGTCTGAAATATCATTGGAGAATTTCCATATCAAAGGCAGGAGAATGTATTCAGTGCGAAAAATGTGAATCTCTATGTACCCAACACCTCCCAATTATAGAAAGGTTAGCAGAGATCTCACTCCTTGATTAAAAACACTTGCAAAATAATTATCTTAGGATAAAATAGTAATGATAATATAATGTACTATAAAAAGAATTAGATGATAGGCATTGAATTTTAGGAGGATATTCATGATACAAGCTAGTAACATAACTTTAAGATTAGGAAAGCGTGCATTGTTTGAAGATGTGAACATTAAGTTTACAGAGGGCAATTGCTATGGAATAATTGGTGCTAATGGTTCCGGAAAATCCACTTTTCTTAGAATATTAAGCGGTCAATTAGAACCGTCCAAGGGAGATATTATTATTACCCCTGGTGAAAGATTGTCTTTTTTGCAGCAGGACCATTTCAAATATGATGCATTCACAGTACTAGATACGGTTATCATGGGTAACCAGAAACTATATGACATAATGAAGGAAAAGGATGCCATCTATGCAAAAGAGGATTTTACCGATGCAGATGGAATTAGAGCCAGTGAATTAGAGGGTGATTTTGCAACTATGAATGGATGGGAAGCAGAATCCGATGCAGCCTCTCTTCTTAATGGTTTAGGAATTGAAACAGAGTCTCATTATAAATTAATGGCTGACCTTAATGGTAGTGAAAAGGTAAAGGTTCTTTTGGCACAAGCATTATTTGGTAATCCAGATATTCTGCTACTCGATGAGCCTACTAACCATTTAGATTTAGAAGCAATACGCTGGTTTGAGGAGTTTTTAATTAACTTTGAAAACACAGTAATTGTAGTATCTCATGACCGTTATTTCCTTAATAAGGTCTGTACTCATATAGCAGATATTGACTACGCCAAGATTCAGCTCTATGCTGGCAATTATGATTTTTGGTACGAATCCAGTCAGCTTATGGTAAAGCAGATGAAGGAGTCTAACAAGAAGAAGGAAGATAAAATCAAAGAGCTGAAGGAATTTATTCAGCGTTTTTCTGCTAATGCCTCTAAGTCTAAGCAGGCTACTTCAAGAAAGAAGGCTTTGGAGAAAATCGAACTGGATGATATTCGTCCCTCCAGCAGAAAGTATCCTTATATAGATTTTAGACCAAGTAGAGATATTGGCAACGAGGTGCTTACTGTAACTAATCTATCGAAAACCATTGATGGGGTTAAGGTGCTAGATAATATAAGCTTTATTGTAGGTCGTGAGGACAAGATTGCCTTCGTAG
>CAZMYP010000039.1:0-323 GCA_964570535.1 uncultured Herbinix sp. | reverse complement strand
TGCTACCACTACACTATTCAGAATTTTATCTGGCGAAATCGAACCTGATGAGGGTACTTATAAATGGGGGGTAACCACTAATGTATCATATTTCCCCAAGGATAATACCCAGCTTTTTGCCACCGAAGATACAATCGTTGATTTCTTAATGCCCTACTCCCCAGAGAAGGACGTTACCTATGTCCGAGGATTTATGGGTCGAATGTTGTTTGCAGGTGAAGAGGGCTCCAAGAAAGTTAATATACTTTCAGGAGGAGAAAGAGTCCGTGTAATGCTATCTCGTATGATGATTGCCGGTGCAAATATACTGATTTTGGATGAGC
>CAZMYP010000038.1:13414-20311 GCA_964570535.1 uncultured Herbinix sp. | reverse complement strand
GGCTCTGGTTGTTAATAGAGGACATTTCCTGGGTAAGGCTACTTACAAGACTATACTGGTTTTCTATTGCAGCCAATACTTCTTCCGTAGAGGCGGCATGTTCCTCAGAAACCGCAGATATATTTTCTAGCTGCTCCATAATCAAATCAAAGGAAGATGATATATCCAGAATCATAGTATCCTCCTTGTTGACCTTGTCGGATATAGCCTCTGCAGATTCTTCTAGCTTAGCAAAGCCATCCTTAACATTATTAATAAAATCATTACCTACATTAACGGCATCTTTTCCCCCAGAAACCTTTTCAAGAGTTATGTCTGTAGCTATATGTATTTCTTCTATGACATCATATATTTCTTTAACTGTTCGGCTACTAACTTCAGCCAGCTTGCCTATTTCAGATGCTACAACAGAAAAACCTTTTCCTGATTCGCCTGCTCTGGAGGCTTCTATAGAAGCATTAAGGGCTAATAGGTTTGTTTGTTTTGCAATTGCAGTAATTCCTGTAAGCGAATCATTAATCTTTTCCATACTTGTCTTTAAATCTGACATATTATTAAGTGCTGTACCAACTGCATTATCTATAGTATTCATTTGTTGAACCATCAAATCAATTTCATGGGAGCTTTGTTTAATAACCTTTTTCATATTATTGGAGTTCAACTTAGTATCATTGGATAAAATTTTAGTCTTCTCGACAATGCCAGTTGCATCATTTGCATTAGCAACTATTTTTTCAGTACTTTCAGCATTTTCACCAACTCCTCTAGCAATTTCTTCAATGGCAATGTTAGTCTGATTACTTACTTGCTCAATATTTTTAACATAATTAAAGGATTCTTCAATACTAACATTTAACTTTGAGGTATGACTATCAATTTCTTGTATTGTAGATTCCGTTTTTAACGATAAATCATTCAAATTTTGTTCTTTGATCAAGGCGGACATAATATATTCACATCCATATTTTGTTAAAAAGAAAAGGATAATAAGAACAAAATCCAAACTAAGTAATGTTCGTACAAAACTCGTAGTCGAATAACCTGGTCCCATAACCCCGAGTGGATCTATCAAATAGAAGCCCACGAGAAATATATTTAAAAAGGCAGCCTGTATAACTAGTAATTTAACATTAAAATACATACTAATCATTGCTATTGAGCCAATATAAATCAAGAATATTGTTACAGTATTTGCTCCCTTCTGTAAATGGCTAAGATATCCTGCTGATATATAGATAGAAGCTGTTATTATTATAGGTGCTACATGATCAAATATACTATATTTACTATTAAAATAGGTAGTTAATCCTGCAACTAATACAGTTAAAAACGTACAAATAAATACCTTTATGCCATAAGAAAAACCAGAAGAAGTAAAAGCCTGAAGTGACAGAAGGGTAGAAAGAGTTAATATGAGAATTACAATAAATCTATTTGTCCTGCCTATGGTAAAACGTAATGAAATCTTATCTTTCATATGATCATGTCTCCTTTGATATGGTGCCTGGTACTGTAAACAAGCTGTGAATAAAATATGAACAAACCATGAACAAATCGAAGGAACTTGTTCATGGTTTGTTTACAGTGCCTGGTACAGCCTTTAGTTAGTCAAACAAACCGTCAAGATTCTTTAATCCATCTTTTAATGTCTTTTCAAAATAATGAACTTCACACAGACCATCCTGAAAAATTTCTTCTGAACAGTCTTTCGCCTTGCAATCTTTTGAAGCACAGGCAACAGTCATTAACATGATTGTTAAAACCATAGCTAATAAAACGACTTTCTTTTTCATACTAAAATCCCACCTTTTTTTTCATATATTAATGTAATAATACAAAACATACAACAATATGTCAAGATAACTTGGGTTTTATTAAGGGCTGTTTAAGGCTCTATTTTCCTACATAGAATTTCAAATAATCCTCTAGGCTGTCTTTTTGTAATGTATGGCCGCCTTCATATATAAGAAGTTCAGACTGAATTTCACGCATTTCCAAGGCTTTATGTAGGGATTGTATACCTACAGAGAAGGGATCGTTCATAGTACCAGCATCCATATATATATTTAGGCTATTAAATCCTTTTTCTTTGGCAAAGTTTATAACATCATCGATTTCAGCCATATTATCGTTTGGATACAGCCATTTTTCAAGCTGTTTGTCGGAATAATCGGGGGAGAGGACTGCAGGGCTATATCCACCAATCTTGCTGAAGCTATCCGCATGATGAAAGCCTATGCGAAGTGCCATCATTCCACCCATCGAAAAGCCTCCAATAAATCTACCATCTGATGATGTTACAGTAAAGTAATGTGCATCAATGTATGGTATCAATTCCTGGCTAATAAATTTATCTGTATTTCTTTCATCTATCCTACCATCCTTCAAATCTTCTTCAATTTCCTTTAATGAAGCATCCTTAACATAAGGGAAAACCATAATTAAAGGATCAATTTCGCCATTTGTCGCCAATTCATCAGCAATTTCGCCTATTCCATAATCAAGCCACATGGATTCATTGGTCCCATAGCTATGCAGCCCGTACCAGACAGGATACTCTGTCCCATCACCATATCCCTTTGGGAGATAAATGATGTAAGGGATGGTTTTATTCAGATATTTACTTTCCATTGATAATTCTATAACCTGGTATTGCTCTAAGGGTTCACTGGTGGCTAAATCCCGAATATCCTTCTTCTTGCAGGCGAATAACACCAGGGAGGATGCTACCACAAGAATTGCAAATGACATATAGATTATTATTTTATTTTTTGCTAATCTATATCCTGATTTCATGGTTAACCTCCTTAAGGTTGCTAGATTACGTTAGCATACAGCGCCAATATACAAATTATGGATGAATGTTATTGTAATATCATATCAGGTCAAAGAAGTAAATATTCTATATTTCGAATAGTTTATTATAATCTTAAAATATATTATCTTTCTTCTTTATCTGGGCCATTTACTCATATTGCATCTTATTAGTGGTTGTGTAAGTGCTTAAAAGTTGAGCCAGCATGGGGCTAGAAGAAGAACCCTGTTATATAGACTGTTAGTATAGCCCCAATAGCGACCACAACCAGTCCCATTTCCCTATAAGCCAAATATAGAGCTACAATTGTTCCGAATACAGCAGTAGTGATATTTCCTGTAGAGGTAAAAATATCAGGAAATGTTAAGGCTCCCAATACGGCAAAGGGTACATATTTTAAAAATGATTTTAAATATTTTGATTTTATTTCTTTTCGAAAAACAGCAATTGGAAGTACTCTGGGGAGATAGGTGACAGTCGCCATAAGGATAACTGCTATAAATATGTTTTTCATACTCATCTTTAATTAGCTCCTTCTTAATGTTCAGAATGATCAATTATCTCTCGTGCAGGATTGTTATCTAATGCAAGTGAATTCTGATCTTTGTTATTTGGCTGAGATTCTTCCTTGATTGGAAATAGAAAAGCACCAATTCCTGCGCCAATAATCGTAGCAATAATAACGCGAAAGCCTGAAGAAATCATATCAAATAATGGAATATATTTTAGAATACAGACTGCCAATACTGATATTGCAACTATTATTGTGACGGGTTTTGACTTTTTTGCAATAGGCATTACTATCGCAATAAACATACCATATAGGGCAATTCCCATGGAATTACTTAGGCTTTCGGGTAGAGCAGAGCAGACCGCAGCTCCAAGGGCGGTTCCTGCCGTCCAGCCAATAACGGGTCCAGATATTAGTCCCAGTAGGTATTGAAAGGAGAGAGTTCCTTCTTCCATAGATGCTATGGAGAACACCTCATCCGTAACACCGTAGCCAATTATTAATCGTTTTGCAAGACTCATGCGATTATCTAGCCGTTGAGTCAGAGAAAGAGACATAAGCATATAACGGATATTTATAACAAATGTAGTTAAAGCAATTTCAAAAAGTCCTGCCTCACTAATAATCAGATTTGTTCCTGCAAATTGTCCCGCAGAGGTCAAATTAGAAAGTGAAATAAATACTGCCGTCCATACGGGTATCCCTCCAGAAACAGCCATAAGTCCAAATGTAAATGAAACCGGTATATATCCTAAGGCAATTGGAAACCCACGCTTCAAGCCGTAGGCAAAATCTTTATGCCTGAAAATTTTCATCATTTTACTCTCCATGTAAGTGGGTACCAGGCACTGTAAACAAATCATGAACAAATTGAAAACAAAAGACATATAATGTTTGCAATTTGTTCACAGATTGTTTACAGTGCCTGGTACCATTAATCTATTTGAACAGTTGCGCCGAGGTTTTCTAGCTTTTCCTTAATATCCTCAGCTTCCTCAAGGGAAATATCTTTTTTGACAATGGAAGGGGTCTCGTCGATAAGCTTTTTTGCCTCTGCCAATCCAAGTCCTGTAATGCCGCGTATTTCCTGTATTACTTTTATTTTATTGTCACCTGGATCTATAAGTGTAATATATGCACCCTCAGTATCAAGATTTGTATCAAGATTTATATCAATATCTACTGCTGTTACAGTGCCTGTAGCTATATCTTTACCAGATTGACGAACGACAAAGGTTGTACCTTCCTTCATAGGCATTTTTGAAATCATTTTTGCTTGCGTAGGAAGAATACCAATTTCATCAGGACCTTCCTTATCAAAATATAATTGTGCCATAGAATCTGTCGTGCGAAAGTAGCAAAGAGCGGTGATGTTACCATCTTCAAAGAATCCTTCAGGTTGAGCATCAATAAAAGTTAAATCTGCACTAAAAGTATTATGTGCAGAAATATATCCTTTAGCTGCCAACACCTGTCCTCTCTCTACATCTGATCTTTCTATGCCATCAAGAAGAATACCTACATTGTCACCTGATATTGCGGTATCTATAAGCTTTCGGAAAATCTCAATACCTCCTACCGTAGTGTCCTGAGGTTCATCAGCAAAGCCTACAATCTCAACCTCAGCACCTACTGATACATGACCAGATAGTATCTTGCCAGTAACAACAGTACCTCTACCTGTTATTGAAAATATATCCTCTATCTCCATCATAAAATCTTCACTGACTATAACATCAGGAAGTGCAGATTTTTCATCTATGTGTTCTTCGTCCTGTAATGGGTTAATTGTAGTATTATCTTCAGAAGGAATTATCTCTGGATTTGCTATATTATCTTCAGCTGTTTCATCTGTCTGGCCTAAGTCGGCTAACTCTTCTAAACTGATGTCTACATTATCATCCTGGAATTTTTTATCAAGCCTGTTCTTTACAATTATGACTACTATTACAATGATTATTAGAATTAATATTAATGGTATGTATAGTTTCTTAGACTTCTTCATTATTCATCCTCAATTCATATAATTTTTATATATTTCTTAGTTGATATCTATATAACCATAATTTGATAAAAAGTGCAATATTATTTAACCTTTAAAACCCTATAAAATGTTGTACTATTATTTAAAACATGTAATAATGTACTTAGAATTCATAAAATTGTAAAAGCTATGCTGAGCGTACAATAAGAGAAAAAATGAAAAGGTGGAATTACAAGATGATTAAAAGGTCTACTAAAACATTTACAAAAAACCGAATAGAAAACCGAATAAAAAAAGCCATTATAATCTTTTTTTTACTTGGAATGCTTGGTATAATCATAATCTTTTGTATCAACGCTTATATGAAAGCGTCTGTTAAGAAGATAATTTTAACACCAGATGAAGCAGCTGACTTAGAAGACGTTGATTGTATACTTGTACTAGGGGCAGGTGTATGGGGAGATAGACCTACATATATGTTGAGGGACCGCATTATGTTAGGGATAGATTTGTACAAGCTGGGTGCATCCAACCGCTTATTAATGAGTGGTGATCATGGGCAAAAGAATTATGATGAAGTAAATGTTATGAAGGATTATGCTATTAATGAAGGAATTTCTTCATCAGATATCTTTATGGATCATGCAGGGTTTTCGACCTACGAGAGTATTTACCGTGCGAAGGATGTCTTTGAAGCAAAAAAGATAATTATTGTTACCCAGGGCTATCATTTATACAGAGCCTTATATATAGCTGACAAGCTGGGACTTGAAGCATACGGTGTGGCATCAGAACAGCGGGAATATGCCGGGCAAAGAAACCGTGATGTTAGAGAGGTGCTGGCCAGAGTAAAGGACTTTATATATGTGATTACAAAGCCGAAACCCACCTATCTTGGAGAAAGTATACCGGTTACCGGTAACGGAGATATAACAAATGATGAGTTCTCGAAATAAATTAATTGCTAAAACAGTATTATATTGGATTATTTCCTTGACTTGGGGTGGAATAATGACGTTTATAGGTTTATTTGCCATGCTGGTTTTACTTCTGCTTGGATATAGACCGAAACGTCATGGGCACGGAATCTATTTCGAGCTTGGGCACAGATGGGGCGGCATAAGCTTTGGACCAGTATTTATTGTAAACGAAGGGGCGACAACAAATATAAAGAACCATGAATATGGCCATGGTTTTCAGAACTTATGTTGGGGAATTTTATTTCCAATAGTAATAGCTATTCCGTCATTAACTCGTTATTTTTACAGAATCTACAGGCAAAAAAAACACCCCAAAAAACAATTGCCCCCTTATGATAATATTTGGTTTGAGGGACAAGCAAGTAAATGGGGCGAAAAACATATGATGACTAAGCTCTAATCAGCACAGTGTTGCTGATTAATTCAAGGTACTGAATTTACTAGTTCAGCAACTTGAGTCATTAATTCAGTAGCGGTGGAATGAGATACAAGGTTACCGCTAGCAAAATCCTATGCCAGCTATGGGAGAGAAGATAATTATAGAGAAAAAATATAAAGAAAATTTCAAATATTGTAAATCCTTCATGTTTACTTCTTGTTCAATTTT
>CAZMYP010000038.1:0-13314 GCA_964570535.1 uncultured Herbinix sp. | reverse complement strand
AATTTTATAAAAGATTTGACAAAGAATAATGAATACCTTATCATGTAGTTATGAATACTATATGATAAGGTAAAGATAAATTGTGGGGTGATATAATGTTTGAGAAAATATCGAACATAGGAATATATGGTGATTCCATTCTAAAGGGAATACAGATAAATCCTGTAAGTAAAAAATATTATGTTAATAATAATATTAATCTAGATATGCTAAGTGAAAAATACTCTATTCAGATTAAAAACTATTCAAGTTTTGGCTGCACAGTAACAAAAGGGAAAAAGGTGTTAAAAAAAGGCTTAGATAAAAATGCTGAATATGATGCAATTGTCATGGATTATGGCGGAAATGATTGCGATTATAACTGGAAGATGATTGCAGAGGATCCTGAGCGTGAATATTCACCTAATACACCAATCGATCTTTTCAGGGAAACTTATTTCGATATCATTGATATATTAAAGAAGAAAGGTATTTTACCTATCTTGACTACATTGCCTCCACTAGAGCCACAACGGTTTTTTAATTGGTTTTGCAGAGACTTGAATAAAGAAAATATATTGAAGTGGCTTGGAGATATTAAGCATATTTACTATCATCAGGAGCGTTACTCCAAAGCAATTGAAGAAATCGCTTTGGAAAAACAAGTTCCCCTGGTGGAATTAAGGGGAGAGTTCTTAAAGTCCGGGAATGTGAAGGACTTACTATGTGAAGATGGAACTCATCCCAATACATTAGGTCAAAAGGTTATAGCATCGTGCTTTCAAAAATTTGCAAATGGTTTTTTATAGGGGTAGCTGATAAGACATGGGGTTTTGATACTGATACAATCCCCCTGTCTTATTTTTTTATAAATCCACCCACAGTTGACTTGACATCATTAACACTTATATATGCATTAGGATTAGTTGCTTTTATTAGCTTGATAGCAACTGGAATTTTCTTTCTTTTTAGCTGTACAAATAAAAGGGCTTTTTTATTACCAGCCTTACCTTTTCCATCTATAATAGTTACACCAAATTCATTATCTCTAAGCATATTAGCAAGTACATTTCCTACTTCTTCATCTACAACAACTTGAATAGAAGAAAGTCCAATTGCTATTTTAGACTCAATAGATACACCCAGATAATTACCTAGAGAAAAACCTGCTGCATAAGCAATTATTTTAAAAGGATCATTAACAATATTGTTAAGAACAGAGCTGACGACTAATAACCAAATCATTACTTCTACAGAACCAAGAACAGCGCCTTTAACTCTTTCGCCCTTATTGACATATACTAAGCGAATTGTTGAAATTGAAACCTCAACTGTTTTTGCAAGGAAAATAATAATATATAATATAGGGCCAGTTAAATTCATCAAAAATTCCATAGCTTGTCTCCTTTATATTTAGTATTAGTATTATTGTATCCTTTTTTTGAATTTTATGCAAATATAAAGGAGGCAAAAGAAATAAATAAGAAATAATTGAAATCAAGATAATAAAGAGATCATCCCCTTATAATATTGAAAAATTAAGGACTTTGGGGTAAAATACAGTGGTAACAGTAAACGTGGGAAGAATTAAAAGGAGGCTAGGAAGGTGCCCAATAATTCCAGAACATATATTGCAATCGACCTTAAGTCATATTTTGCATCCGTAGAGTGTGTAGAGAGAGGTCTTGATCCTCTGACCACTAATCTTGTTGTGGCAGATGCAAGCAGGACTGAGAAGACAATATGCTTGGCGGTTTCTCCTTCTTTGAAAGCATATGGGATACCTGGCAGGCCTAGACTATTTGAGGTGGTACAGAAGGTTCGTGAAGCCAATGCCAATCGCCAAAGAAAAGCACCTAACAATAAATTTATAGGTTCATCCATTATTGCTACAGAGCTTAATGAAAAGCCAGAGCTAGCAATTGACTATATAACGGCTACTCCAAGAATGGCTTATTATATGGATTACAGTACACGAATATATAATATATACTTGAAATATATAGCACCAGAGGATATACATGTTTATTCCATAGATGAAGTCTTCCTAGATGTGACGGCATATCTGGATACTTATCAAATGACTCCTAGGGAGCTGACAATAAAAATGATAGGAGATGTTCGTGAGAGTACAGGAATTACGGCTACGGCAGGTATTGGAACAAATATGTATCTATGCAAAATAGCAATGGACATTGTAGCAAAACATATTCAGGCAGATAAATATGGGGTAAGGATTGCAGAGCTGAATGAGATGACATATCGACAAAAACTGTGGACACATAGACCGTTGACAGATTTTTGGAGGGTAGGTAGAGGATACGCGAAAAAGCTTGAAAAACATGGTATATATACGATGGGGGATATTGCTCGCTGCTCTATTGGAAGGGCAAATGACTTTTATAATGAAGAGCTTCTTTATAAATTATTTGGAATAAATGCAGAATTATTAATTGACCATGCATGGGGATGGGAACCATGTAAAATAGAACACATTAAGGCATACAAGCCTATTACCAATAGTATTAGTTCTGGTCAAGTCTTGCAGAGTCCATATGACTTTCACAAGGCAAGACTAATTGTCTATGAAATGACAGACCTTTTGGTGTTAGACATGGTGGATAAAGGATTGGTTACAGATCAAATGGTATTGACTATTGGATATGATATTGAAAATCTTTCAAATCCTGAAAAGGCCAGCTTATACAAAGGGGAGATAACTGTTGATCATTATGGCAGAAGTGTACCAAAGCATGCACATGGAACAGTAAACCTTGATAGGAAGACCTCATCCACCCGGTTAATTATAGATGCAGTCATGGGCTTATATGATCGCATAGTTGACAAGGACCTATTGATAAGAAGGGTTAACATAGGTGCAAATCGTGTCGTAGATGAGTGTACTGTTGAAAAAAATGAGGATTTTAAGCAGCTTGATTTATTTACTGATTACTCTACAATGCAGAAGAGGCAAGAGCAGGAAGAGGAAGAAGAAGCGAGGGAAAAAAATATGCAAAAGGCAATTTTGAATATACAGAAGCGATATGGTAAAAACGCTATTCTTAAGGGTATAAACTTAGAAGAAGGGGCTATGACGAGGCAAAGAAATGACCAAATTGGTGGTCATAAAGCATAAAGGAGGTGGAAGATTGAATAATAATCCTAATGACATGCGTGCCTATGAGGATATCATTAATCTACCACACCATCAATCGTCAAAACATCCCCATATGTCTATGATTGACCGTGCGTCACAATTCTCATCATTTGCTGCCTTGACAGGGCATAGTGAAGCAATAAAAGAAACAGGAAGGCTTGTGGATAAGAGAATGGACCTAAGTAATGATATAATTTCTAGGCTAGATGAGCAGTTGCAATTGTTGCTTAGTAAGGTGGATGAGGGTCCAACAGTGGTGCTAACATACTTTGTACCAGACGAAAAGAAATCCGGTGGAAAATATATCACTGTGACAGGAGACCTGAAGAAGATTGATGAATATGATAAAATGATAATACTAGAGGACGAAACTAAGATTCCTATTAATGAAATAATAGAGATTACAATTTTGACCTATTAAAACATTAATATTGTGTCAGAAGCAAAGAGTGATATATAAGAACCAAGTAGAATGGGCTACAGTATATTAAAAACAAGCAAAGAAAAGGGGACGTTCCCCCTTTCTTACCTTTTGGATAAGACAGAGAGAATGTCCCCTTGTGTATTTATGGTTTAATTAAGCTACTACTACGTTAACAGCCTGTAAGCCACGAGCACCCTGAGTAATCTCAAAAACAACGTCTTGATTCTCTTCTAAAGATTTGAAACCATCTGTAGCAATACCGGAGAAATGTACAAATACATCTTCACCAGTCTCATTATTAGTAATAAATCCAAAACCCTTTTGTGCGTTAAACCATTTTACTGTACCTTTATTCATGAAAGATACCTCCTAATATAATAATATTTTGTAGTTTTTGAGTCAAAATAAAAAATCACATATTTTTGTAAGGCATTAAACTCGTTAATGATTTACAAAAATATGTGAATCAAAACTTGCATCTAAAAACAACAACTTAACTATAACATGATTATTATCAGTTGTCAACAGTTGTTAGCAAATAAATATGAAATTTAAGAATATAAAATGAAAGCTTTCTTATAAATTGAAAATACAGTATAATGTTTAAGCAAATTATATTAAGGTTATTAGAGAGAACACATGAGGAAACATAATGGAAAAAGGTAGATTTGAGGATTATAAGTTAGATGAGCAAATATTAAAAGCCTTAGGATATCTGGGATATGAGTATCCGACAGAGGTTCAGCAAAGGGTTATTCCAAGGGCTTTAGAGAAAGAGGATTTGGTTGTGAGATCTCAAACAGGAAGCGGTAAGACTGCTGCCTATGGAATTCCAATATGCCATATGGTTGATTGGTTGGAAAATAAGCCTCAGGTATTAATTCTTACTCCAACAAGAGAGCTTGCAGTTCAAGTCAAGGAAGATATTATAAACATAGGTAGATTGAAGCGGATTAAAGCTATTGCCCTATATGGAAGGCAGCCTATTTATATACAGAAAACCGAGCTTAAGCAGAAAAATCATGTGGTTGTGGGAACACCAGGGCGAGTTTTAGATCATATAGAAAGGGGAACGCTCAACCTAAGCCAGATAAAATGCCTTGTTATTGATGAAGCTGACGAGATGCTGAATATGGGTTTTATTGATCAAGTAACAGCTATCATTAAGGAATTACCAGAAGATCGAATGACCATACTATGTTCGGCTACATTTCCTGAAGCTATTAAAGGTTTATCAGCAAAGTTCATGAAGAATCCTATTGATATAGAAATGAAGGCCTCAGGTATTATGGTAGATGGGATAGAACATTTTCAATATAGGGTTGATGAGGAGGAAAAACTATCCTTATTAGTTGATGTAACTATGGCCAATAATCCGGATAGCTGCATTATATTTTGTCAGACCAAGGATAGAGTTGATGCTGTATGCAATAAACTAAATTCATTAAATTACCCTTGTAATAAAATACATGGTGGGATGGAACAGGATGACAGACTAAGTATTATGAAGGACTTTAAAAGAGGTAAATATGGTTATTTAGTAGCAACTGACGTGGCTGCTAGGGGAATTGATGTTGAAAATATATCATTGATAATTAATTATGATATTCCCTTAAAGAAGGAAAGCTATATTCATCGTACTGGTAGGACAGGACGTGCTGGACTTGATGGCAAAGCTATTACATTTGTTACACCTAAGCAAAAGCATTATATGAGAAATATTGCAGAATATATAGATAGTGATATTCCAGTGCTTGAGGCTCCAACAGAAGATGAAGTTGCAAAATATAGAGTTGCATTTGAGACCAAATTAATGGACAAGCCTACTCTAAAGAAACCTAAAAATGAACAATTGAACAAGGCGATTATGACTCTATATATAAATGGTGGTAAGAAAAAGAAGCTTCGTGCCACTAATTTTGTTGGTATCATTTCTAACATTGATGGCATAACAGCAGATGACATAGGAATTATTAGAATCACTGAAACACATACTTATATAGATATCCTAAATAATAAAGGACCTAAGGTCTTGAAGTCTATGAGGAATATTACAATCTGTGGCAAGAAATTAAAGACATCCCAAGCAAAAAAGGGAGAATTATAAGTAAATAAATTACAAAGGCATCTGTCGAAACAACAATTATATTACTGATTTAATGCAACAATAATGCAATAATTATTAAATAAACATTGCACCATGTAATGAAATCTTTTATAATGTCTTAAGGATGTTGGGCAAGAGCTGATTATTTAGCCTAGCCCTTTGATACTAAAAACTGAATAAGGAGAATTACTGATGAAGAATATTTTTGTTTTTGACCACCCATTAATACAGCATAAAATGACCTATCTAAGAGATAAGAATACGAGAACAAAAGAATTTCGTGAGCTTATGAGTGAAATAGCTATGCTAATGGCATATGAAGTAACCAGGGACTTACCCTTAAAGGATATACAGATTGAAACCCCCATAGGGATAGCAAATACGAAGGTTATTTCCGGTAAAAAACTGTGTATCGTTCCAGTACTAAGGGCAGGCTTAGGTATGGTTGATGGTATGCAAAATCTAATTCCTTCCGTAAAAATCGGTCATATCGGTTTATATCGTGACCATGATACCTTGCAGGCAGTAGAATATTACAGTAAGTTTCCTGAAGATATAGCCAAAAGGGAAGTTATTATTCTGGAGCCAATGATTGCTTCTGGAGGTTCCTTATCTGCCGCAGTTGAAATCATTAAGAAAAAGGGAGTACAGCATATAAAGATTATGAGCATTTTAGCAGCCAGAAGTGGTATAGAAAAATTAGCCCTACTTCATCCGGATGTTGAAATATACTGTGCGGCTATTGATGAAAAACTTGATGAAAACTGCTATATCGACCCAGGCCTGGGTGATGCAGGTGACAGACTTTTCGGTACAAAGTAATAGAGAATATGTAAATCAAATAAAAAAGCCTCGATAGGCACAGACATTTGGCATTTAACCAAGGTCTGCCCATATCGGGGCTTTTTAAATATTATTTAAAAACAATCTGAGCGAAATTATAGAATCCTAGATAACAGATTTTAAAATCATGGCCACCACTGACTTCCTGCCATATTAAGTTTTCGTCATCAGACAGCTTGTCTGTTAATAGGGAAATGTTAGATACAGCAGCTTTTGCACTGGCTAAGGCAATACTGTCTTCTGTTCTGCATATGTTATAGAAGAAATTAATATCATAATCAGGGTATTCCTTAAGGGCTGCTGCGATTTTTGAAGAAGGGTTGGAGGTAGGTGCAGCTGAAAACGCACCAAAGTAGGTCAAACCGACGTTCATTTACTGCAATGTTTGTCATATATTAATATATGGTGTACTATTATGTAAGTAGATAATTTTATCTTTTGATTAAGCAGAAGAGGTGTAGAAGATAGATGATCTTTAAAAGAAGAGAACAGAAAAGGCATGATAAGGGGCAGAATAGACAAGTAAAAAAAGCAAAAAGGTTTAAACTTTTTGTACTTATATTGATGCTTTTACTTGTCCCAGCAGTTATAACTGAAATTCCGGAAGATAAACTAATAACAGAAGAAAAATTAATTGTTAAAGAAACAGTAGTTGCTGAAGATAAATTAATATATGAAGAAACAGTAGTTGTAGAAGAACTACACTTTAATATTGCCAATATTTCTGAATATTCAGATATGGCATATGCGGTTGTTAATAATAATAATCCGTTTTTCACGGATACAGATATTACAAATGCAACTAGTTCATATGAAAGTTATGCAAACCTTGATGATTTGGGAAGATGTGGTGTATGTATCGCAAGTGTAGGTAAGGATATAATGCCTACAGAGGAACGTGGATTAATAGGTTCAGTAAAGCCTTCGGGTTGGCAAACTGTAAAGTATAATGGTATTGTAGATGGCAATTATTTATATAATCGATGCCATTTATTAAGTTATCAATTGACCGGTGAAAATGCCAATAAAAACAACCTGATTACCGGTACAAGATATATGAATGTTAATGGAATGCTTCCTTTTGAAAATCTAGTAGCGGCTTATGTGAAGGAGACAGATAATCATGTTTTATATCGTGTTACACCCATATTTGAGAGTAATAATTTGGTGGCAAGTGGTGTCCTAATGGAAGCAAGATCTGTCGAAGATAATGGTGAGGGTGTTCTATTTAATGTATATGTATATAATGTGCAACCTGGTGTTTCAATCGATTATGAAACAGGTAACAGTGAACTTGACAAAGCTATACTAGCACTCCAGGAAACTGTAAAAGAGGATGAAGAGCTTATAATTCAGCCGACTGATAATAACTCCAATTCGACCTCTTTATATGTGATTAACAACAATACAAAGAAGTTTCATTATCCAACGTGTTTAAGTGTTAATGATATTAAGGATAATAATAGACAGGACTATAATGGAAATAGGGATAATTTGATTTCATTGGGATATGCACCGTGTAAGAGATGTAACCCGTAAAATTCACATTTGTATTTCATATGTATCTCCTATTTCTTTATTGTTCATTTATCTACAATCCGTGCTGATTTCATCTAATCCTCATACAGCTTTACAATATCCTCCATAGTGCCACCCACTACATCACCATTTGAAAGACGACGGAACTGGCTTAGGAATTTCCAGGCATTTTCACAATTAAGATGTCTCATCTCATGTGATTGATTGCTGGCACTGGCGAAAATACTATAGCAGCAGCCATTTTCACTTTCAAATAAATTCATAGTAAGGACACTGCCTCGTACATCATCCTTGGCTTTGCATATGACGTCTCCATCAATACCCCAAATAGGATTCACCCAATTATCTTTATTCTCGTATTTTACATCATATTTAGCTTTAGCTTTATTTACTCTCAGTACATAGGCCATACGATTCATGCACTTGGCTTCCTGGAAAGGCAATTCCGGAAGTGGCGTATCTTCTCCACCTACGTAGAATACTGGTAGAGCTGTGTCCTGATTAATGTTTTCCACAGGCTGACCATACACATTATGACCCACTTCAAAGGTAGCATCCATAGGTGCCATTGCTGCAAATACCTTGGGATACTCCTGATATAAATCCCATGTCTTACAGCCACCCATGGAAAAGCCAGTGGAGTATATTCTTTCACTGTCGATATTATATTTCTCTTTCAAATGTGTAATTAAATCTATGGCTTCTGTAGCTGTACTGTTTAAATGGTTTTCTACACTTACTAGAAGGAAATCATATTTAGCAAGGACTAAATGCCAATCAGACAAGGCTACCATGGACATAGCAGAATCTCCACCTCCATGGAAACAAAGTACCAAAGGTACTCCCTCCGGCTTATCCATTATATCCTTGTTGTAATATGCCACATATCCTATCTTATGCTCCTTTGTCTCCTTATCATCCCCTCGATTATCAGGTGAAGTTGGAACAAGGCAATAGCCAGGCTGGACTGCCACTCCCATTTCTTCTAAATCAGGTTCTACATCCAGATATCCAACCATGCGGCGATATTTCTTTATAAAGGAATTGAAATCATCTTTATAAGAAGGGGTTTCCTTTATAAGCACATTATCCAAACCAGATGTTAGTGCTTGGTTTGCGGCTGCACTATTACCAATGGATATAAGAGGAATATCTCTTCTCTTAGGATTCGGTACCACACTTAAGTTCTGTAAAATGCAAACAACTGGAGTGATATCTCCTTTGCCATATAGACCATCACCCTCCACTGTCTGCAGACAATTCTCGGCTATATAATCTGCAGAAGCACCAAAGCCATATAAACAACTGCGTAACAATGCTCCTCTGATAAACAGATCTCCCCAATTACCGGTAAATCTGTCTCGCATTATGGCCGCACCATCCTTATAATATTGGCTGATTTTCGTCTCGGATATAATAGAAGCAAACAAATCAGCAGGGGCCTTGGGCCAGCCACCTTCATTAGTAGGATATATAAACACAAGGCTGCCCCCATATTCAGCAGCAATCTCTGTCAGACCACTTTCATCAGCAAACTTCTTTGCTTCTAGGAGTGTGTTTTTGTTTTCTTCAAAGACCAGCAAATAAGGTGTCATAAAGCCATAATTTATCATATCAGTGATTGGATCACATTTTGGCAAATATACCTTTGCTTCAAATTTATCAAACCTGTTCTCCCATATTTTACTTCCGTCGTCAAATAAATCAATCTGTGGCATTTTCTTCATAAGCATATTCTCCTTGTGCAATAAATTGTAGTATAGTATGTTATACTTTGTTTTCATTAAATATAGCATTAATATAATCCCTGGACAATAACTTATATCCATAAGTTTACGAGCCTTTAACGTTAATCAATTCGACAAACAGCTCGAACAAAACTTGCTTCAGCTGAGATTTTCAATGGGAATGCCATTACCTCAAAACTGCTTATATTAAGTAATTCTTGTAAGTTTGTAAGGTTTTCTAAAATAAATATATCATTAGGTAACAATAATTTATGAATCTTAAAAGGTGGATAATCTGGAGAAGGCATATCCATACCCAGCATCTTGATTTTTCTTAAGAGTAAAAAATCTGCTAATTCATCACTTACTAGGGGATGATCTGTAAAATATTTTTGGTCCTTATAATGTCTATCAAAACCTGTATAAAGCAATACGATACATCCATCTGAAATTATATCTTTGTAATAAGCTTTCATACCAATTGGATTTTCTCCTCGAACATCCAGAAGTACACCTTTTCCAGCAAAATCATCAAGAGCAAAATCTGAAGCAAATCTATTATCATTACTCAAATGCATGGGTAAATCTATATGTGTACCTGTATGTAAGCATGAAGATAATAAAAATGAGCAATAATAGTCTTTATCTAATGTCTTGTATTTTCGTAAGGATGTTTTATAGTCTCCAGGATAAAGGGGGGTATCTTCATTAAGAACGTGAGAAATATCAATTAATCTCATTGTTTCTTCTCCTTAATATAATCTACTATAATATCTGTTGCTCTATCTGTGGCAAAAATCTAATAAATCATTAAGATTGTTTATGAACCTTCTGGCTCGTTATATGCATACCAATCCGATTCCGGCAGACCCAATTCTCTGCAAAATGGAACAGCAAAATCCTCTATAATTGAGCTTGTAGCAATGGGGATGTTAGCACCATAATTGTGCAGCTCTGCTAGGATTTCTGCAATTTCCTTTATCTGCTGGCTAGACATTGTTTTTTACCCAAAGTATATCCTTCGAGGTATGGGAAAAGCAGGTAAATAAATTTCTCATCCTCATACTTATATTCACCACTGTTTGAGAGAATGGGACAGATAATTCGATTTTTAAGTTCTGTGTTATTATTAAGCCATACGACAATAGGCATATAGGTATCAATCGCAGCTGTCCATATTTGGGTAGAAACTTTCTCTTTATCGTATACTTTAAGAAAGAATATCCCATCATTGGTTTCCACTTTAAATGCTTTAGCAGACCACCCGCCTTCCAGTTCAGAAAAATTGATAAATGATTTATTATAATACTCTTTAAGTAACTTAGAAATTAGTATTGTCATAAAACCCTCCTGATTATTTGAAAAACATAAGAGCCTTTACCAAAACCTTATTTGAAAACGATGCGTAATACTCTGTTTCAGCATCGTGATGGTCGATTGCCCTTCTAACTTTATCAAAAGCATTCAATAGCATTACAGAATAAATATCCTTATTCATACTGTTAAGTTCCCCACGTGTAATACCATATCCGTCAATAAAACTTTGAATCATACTGTCGCTCGGTTCACGCCCTTTCACAGTTTCACCAAAGATATAGGTAAAATCAAAAAATGGAACAGCGTGGGCAACAGCACAATGTTGGGCTAAACTGACTAGCAAAAACACCATCATTTGCATCAGTTAGCTCCGAGCCGAAACCTGAAACTGGAAGTGAATGCAGTTCCCTTGCATACTCACCAATATAAAACCAAACTTCTTCTGGATTATCACTATCTAATCCATTTGTTCCATCAATATATGTTTCAATCATAAAAGACAGGGATTCGCTTTTACCTATGTTAAGAACCTGTGGCGTTGGTATACCGAGCTTTTCAGCTTACTCCATACACCACTTTTCTTTCTGATACTCTGAAAAGGTGTCTTCTTCCCGTGCTCTAATAATATATTTTGAATCCACTGATTCCGCTAAAAATGTTCTATTCATAAAAACTTTGCCAATGATTTCGTTTATTCTGAGTATCTCATCACTAATCATTGGCAATAACTTATCGTTTAGCAATGTCTTGCCTCCTGTATATAATTAACCGAATTACAAATTATGCTACTAACTTCTAAAATCATATTATCATATTGTATAAAATAAATAAACTAAATTTACCAATAGATTGTGTAGATTAATTTAAAGTGTATTCTCTAGTTCCATGCTGATAAACATGCATAACTCAATAGAAAGTCACTAAATAGTCACTAAAAACAAATGAACCAGTAAAACCGATTACAGACAATATCTGAAACCCTTGGTTTTACTGGTTCTTATAAGCGCGAGACGGCGCACGAGGTCCGGGGGACCTCGGTTATGCGCTGACCGGAGCGGAGCGGAGACATTCGAACATTTCCGCCATTCGCAAACCTAAAAAAATATGGAGAAAAGCGTACCGTCTACAATGTGTCTACAACCTGTCTACAACTGTTAACTGTAAAAATTTTGCATGTGAATATTGATGTTAGTATTTATTAGTGGTATTATTCAAAGGACACAGTATTTTGAGTTTAATCAAGCACTGAAACTCTATTATTACAAATGGCGATTCAATAGCATTCAGAAGCTTAAAAGATTGGAGTTCGTTTTATGATATTAAAAATTATTGGTTCCGGAGGGTGCGTTAGTATCCCTAAACCACTATGCCAGTGTAACGTATGTAATGAAGCAAGAAAGAAAGGCTTCCCATATGCCAGGTGTGGCTGCAGTTTATATGTGGAAGATAGCAATTTATTGATTGATACACCGGAAGATATTTCCTATGCTCTGAATAATGCAGATATTAAAAAAGTTGAGTATATTCTTTATAGTCACATAGATCCCGACCATACGATGGGTATGCGAGTAATTGAACAACTAAGACTTGACTGGTTAGCAAATTCGGTCGGAATTAAATGTGATAATCCTATAACGGTAGGCGCACTTCCAACGATTTTACAAGATATTAAGTATCAAGGAACGAAATATGGTTCTGCACTCGATTATTATGAAAGTATGCATCTAATAAAAACAGCTTCATATGTAAGCCCAGCCGAGGAGACTAACTATATGAAGTCAAGTGAAATATGATAATTTTTTAGTTAAAATTATATAGAAAACAAGTTTCTGTCTGTGAGAGTACGAATATAATCTAGACACAGAAAAAGATAAGAAGCTATGCTTTGCATAACTTCTTATCTTTTTAAGCACGAGACGAGATTCGAACCATAATCCTATCGTACAAATACTGAAAAGAAAGGGGTTCTATCCACTTCTGATTTATGTGCACATAATAGTGCACATATTTTTATGTATAAAAATATGCCGATATTTGACTCCTTTAATGGGTAAACTCTTTGAAAAATTAGGATTTATTTTGTAAATCAAGCTCAGTTATTTTTGCCCAAATGGACAAGCTACCATGCATAAACCACACGCATTTTTTCTTCCAAGTTTTTCGATATACAGACTTCTTTTTTGATTACATAACTTATAATCAATAATCTCATTCCGATGTT
>CAZMYP010000037.1:0-20417 GCA_964570535.1 uncultured Herbinix sp. | reverse complement strand
ATGAGAGGCATAAATATTAAAAAACATAGTAGTAGATGATGGTTTAATAAAAGGATTTATTCAAATGAATAATTTATGTCTAAAATCTATAGCACAGTTAGACATATGGATAATATTAGACAGTAAAACTAAAATAATTAAGACTTGCCCTACTAAGTAGGCAGAAAAAAGAAAGTTTAGATATTATCGAATGATCCATCGCAAAAATTATGTATAGTTATTAGACTTGAGCGATGATTAATATTAACAGATATCACTCAATTTTTCGATCGTATAATTCCTTCTTTAATAAAATTATTTGGTTTTTAAGACCTTTAAGATCTTTATGAATTTGATCAGTATCATCTTGTTAATTGCAACTTTGTAAAGTTTGTTCTTGAGTAGCTGCAATTCAAATTATTGCTCATATTGTTCAAACCTTTCATTTAATCAATTAAATAAATGTTGTTTATATCATTAATATATTCAGCTAATTGGTATAAGGAACCCGTACTATCATTCCAAAAATTCATTAAAGAAATGAATTTTAAGAAGCGTTATAGCAGAGTTTCAAAGACAGGGTATTGGAAAATGGTCAAAGCGGTCCTTCATTGGTGGATATACGTAATTTATATAAAGTATTTATTATCGATTAAAAGGTGGGCAATTATAGAATTAATAAGCTATAGCTATTAGTATTTATTGATATAGTGTAAAAAGCAGGTGAATAATTATGTTGGAATTATATACTTTGAAAATCTCTGATTGCGTAGGAGAAAATAATATAGAAGAACTATATAATATGACTTCATCAATAACTCAAGATAAAGTTAGCAGATATAGATTTATTGAAGATAAAAAAAGAACTTTATATGCTGATTTACTGGTTCGAAGTATAATAATCAGATTAACCGGAGTCAATAACCGTGGTATTCGTTTCATAACAAACCAGTATGGAAAACCATATTATGTTGAAAATAATAATTTGTTTTTTAATATTTCTCATTCTGGAGACAGGGTGTTATGTGGATTTAGCAATGAGGAAATTGGTGTGGATATTGAATTAATGAAAAACTGTGATATAGAATTGGCACGACGATATTTTACACAAGATGAATATGAAATGTTAATACATTCTGAAACAAATAAAATGATAAGTTGTTTCTACTCGATTTGGTGCGCTAAAGAAAGCTATATTAAGTATATGGGATTAGGATTGTCTTTGCCCCTAAGGACATTTTATTGTGATATTTTGACAGGTTGCATTTTTGAAGGTAGCAAAGAAGTTAATACTGCTAAACTACATGAATTATCTGTTGATGATAGTTATAAAGCATATGTCTGTTGTTCAAAGAAGTTAATAAAGGATAATATTTCAGTACAAGAGATTTCAATGAATGAAGTCATAAAGCAGATAAAAAGCAAACCATAGCTGCACAAACCTTGCTTTATTAATTATGTATGCATTATTTTGGCAATGGTAAAGAATATTACGCACTTCATGGGAAAAAGCTGATAATTTTGCCGGACAGGTCAGAACAGTTACCAGATCCACATTACTTAGACAGGCATAATCAAAATGTCTATTTGGGTAATAATTATGTTTGCAATTATAAATACTCAACTATTTTTATATAAGTACCATGAAATGGATGTAGAGTAGGATATAATAAAGACTAGACACTGTAAACAAATTACAAAAAGGAGGAGTCTCATGAAAACAAGTGCTTTTTTAAGAAGGTTGTTATCAATTTTGTTTGTTTTAGTATTATGTTTTACCTTTATACCTACAGGTACAGCTTATGCGGCCGTTAAGATAAGTAAGGCCAAGGCGACTATGGAGGTAGATTCTACTTTAAAACTTAAAGTAACTGGAACGACTAAAAAGATTACTTGGTCATCAAGTAAGAAGTCGGTAGCTACAGTAAGTAATGCTGGTACTATAACTGCTAAAGCTGAAGGGGAAGCTACTATAACTGCTAAGGTTGCTAGCAAGAAATATACCTGCAAAGTGACTGTTGTTGATAGTAATAAAAAAATTGAAGCATTTAATCCTAAGACAATAGCAAAACAGATAAAGGTCGTAGATGAATATACTTGGTCAACCGATTATAATAATTATATTGCCATTGTTATCAAAAATAATTCTAAATATGTTCTAGAACCTTCAATTCAACTAAAGTTAAAAGACTCTAGTGGGAAAACAGTTGGAGTGAAGAATGATTCTGAGAATGCATTTGGTATTGGTAGTGAAATGGTGTTCATATTTGGCAATGATGAAGTTTTTTCTGATTATGAATATGTAATAAGTGCAAAAGAGGAAACATATTATAAAGACGTAGTTTCTAAATTAGCTGTTGATGTAACTACTACAGATAATAAAGCAATAGTGGAGATTACCAATAATGGTAAAAAGGATGCACAATTTGTTGAGTATAGCATCTTGTATTTTAGGAATGATAAGGTTGTTGATTATGGCTGGGGATATTGTGTGGACAACGATTCAGAAATAAAAGTAGGAAGTACAGAATTTGATGAAGACACTGTGTATGGTACAATTTTTGATGATGTGAAGGTATATTTGACAGGAAGAGGCAAGTAGACTGTGTCATGGGGACGGGGGTGTTGACAATTTTATCAAGGCAACTGTGAAACCTTTGAAATATTCAAATATTGAAATGCTAACACATGAAGATATGATTGATTTGCGTATGGATGCACCTGCTCCACTTGATGATTTGGTAGGGGACCTGGACAATGAATTTGATTTTTCTCTTTATATTCCAATGTTGGCTGTAATAATAATTACAGTAATCATCGGCTTGATTGTACTAAATAAAAGGACAAGTGAATAATAGCAGGACGTGTCAACAACTCAGTCCACATGACACACCGTATTTTCTGATTGCAAAGAATCAAGGAACAGACTATACTAAAAACAACAAATACATTCTTGTCTATTCAGCAACCATTCTCAATGATAATGGCAAATTAGAGCTAACTGAACTATATTACCCAGTACCTAATCTTGCCTTGTCTACCTATGAGATAACAGAAAGCCTTAATGGATTTGACTAATAGTAAAGAAATGTAGCTTGCTGGGATGGCTGACAGGCCATTTCTAATAAGAATGATTTGCTAAACATGACATCAAAGCATAACCTAAAGGAGGACAAAAGATGGATTTAAAGCGGCTTACGAACCCTGTATGGAAGAGATCAGATAATTTGCGGGATCCTGCAGTATATAAGACTGAGGAGGGTTATCATTTATTTTATTCCCGTTATTCAAATAAAGACTGGGAAAGGCCAGAAAATTGGTCAATTGGTTACACATTTACCAAGGATTTTATTCATTACGAAAATGATCGTGATATATCCGCCAAGGGATTTGCATCTCCTGGAGATTTGATTGAATGGAATGGTAAATACATTCTTCCCTACCAGTCCTATCCCGAGACACCGACCATGCTCTGCTATAGTGTATCAGAGGATTTGAAAAGCTGGTCAGAACCAGTATTCTTCTTGCAAGAAGCAAGATACCTGCCTTGGAATCAAGCTGAACGTGTTATAGATCCTGCGTTTGTAGTGGATGGGAAGAGACTTCATTGCTTTTTCGTAGGTACTGATCGCTTAAACTATGAAAACCCTACGAATTTAGTTGGACATGCTTACACGGATGACCCAGAGCTTGAGAAATGGACCATTACAACTGTTGACAAGCCTTTGATTGGTGCTAGCCAGACAGCCCCAGATGGAGCGGAAAATGTAACTATATTTAGGAAAGATGACGAATGGATTATGATATATAGTGAAGGCTTGATAGAACAGCATCTTGCATATGCTATTTCCACAGATTTGATAAATTGGCAGCAGAAGGGTAAAATTCATATCCAGGCTCAGAGCTGGATTGCAGTAAGATATGGAGCCCCTTTTGTATGGAAGGAAGCAGACAAGTGGATGATGATTCTTATGGGTGAGGACAATAACAATTACACAACATTTGGATTGCTATCTTCTGAGGATGGAGTCAATTGGCAGATGCTAAGAGAAGAAAACACATCTATTTAAAGAATAAGAAGTAGAGGATGTAGAATCTAGTCTATACAAAGCTATACGAATTGAGGCTGTTAGAGCAAATTATTTCAATTACATGAAATTAATTGCTAACAGCCTTTTTGTTTATTTAAGCCAATTGAGAACATCTATAATTAGAGGTATATAAGCTATTTAAAGCTGCCACAGCTGCTACTACAATTACCTTTTTCTGCATATGGACAGCCAATACATTTAACTCCTTTTTTCTTTTCCTTTATAATCGTCACAATAGCAGCACCTACTATTACTAGTAAAACTAAAATAACAATAAAGTTTGTCATAACTGCCTCCTTTTTCTGTCTTATAACTTATAATTAATTGATTGCGCCTAAAGCCAGCTGTGCTTCGGCTATTTTATTTCCTTTTCTAACAAGATATAATACATAGCCTAATAATGCAGCTACAACAATTAAGCCTGGTATAAATCCAGTACCCACTGAACCAGTTGTGAACAGTGTTCCTACTTGATATATAATAAATGAAACAACATAACCCATACCTAATTGGAATCCAATTGCACTAAACAGCCATTTTTTGCTCTCAAGTTCAGAATTCATAGCACCTATAGCAGCAAAACATGGTGGTGTAAATAAGTTAAACATTAAGTAAGCTAAGGCGGCTACAGCACTTAATCCCATAACCCCAGCAACACTTGCCCCATCACCTATAAGCGCAAATTCTTCTGCGTCAATAAAATTTGTTATTCCATACACTACGGCTAAAGTACCAACTACATTTTCCTTAGCAATAAAGCCAGTAATTGCTGCTGCGGCCAATTGCCATACTCCAAAACCTAGAGGTATTAATAATATAGCAAAAGGTGAAGCTATACTTGCTAAAATACTTGTATTTTCAGCACCCTCAGCAACAACCTGGAACCTCCAGTTAAAGGTCTGCATAATTTGTACAGCTGCGTTTGAAAGAAGGATGATCGTACTGGCCTTGATAATAAATCCTTTAGCCCTTGAAAGCATGGATACCGTTGCTCTTTTGATACTTGGAAATCTATATTCAGGTAATTCCATGATAAAGTATGATCTTTTGTATTTCTCGCCGGTCATTCTCGATACTATAAGCGCTCCCATAATAATTATAGCAATACCTACAAAATACATGGTAGCTCCCACCCATGCAGCGTCATCAAAAAATACGCCTGCAAATAATGCGATAACAGGTAGCTTTGCTCCACATGGCATAAATGAGGTTAACATGGCGGTGGTTTTTCTTTGTCTTTCATTTTTAATTGTTCTTGTCGCCATGATACCAGGAATACTGCATCCCAAACCAATAACCATGGGGATAATTGATTTACCTGATAAGCCCACTTTCTTGAAGAAACGATCCATAATAACAGCAACACGAGCCATATAGCCACAATCTTCTAGTAAGGCTAATAAGAAAAACAAGACCATAATAAGAGGGAGAAATCCAACTACAGCACCAACGCCTCCAATAATACCATCCAACAAAACAGAAGCAAGTATAGGTGAGACACTTTCTCCAATGGCTCCCTCTACCCAACCATATAAAGAATCGATCCAACCAACTAAGGCATCGGCCAATAATGGTCCTAGATAGGTTTGTGATATGGAAAATACCGCCCACATAACTAAAGCAAAAATAGGAATACCAAGCCATTTATGAGCCAAAATTCTATCTGCAGCATCCTGTTTTGTTTGGCTATTGCTATATATTTGCCTGTTCTCAACATTGGAAATAATATTCTTTACAAATTCATATCTTTTTTTGTCTGAAGCCTCTACAGAACTTCTATCTTCAAGAGCAACATCTTTACTATCAAAGGGAGCTGTTTGAGTCTTGCCCTTGATCTCTATTACTGTAGTTATCAATTTTTCCAAACCATTGTTAGCTCCTGTTGTTGATACTGTTTCAATCACAGGACATCCCAATGCTATCGATAAGCCTTCCACATCAATCCTAGTCCTTTTCTTCTTGGTTAGGTCACTTTTATTAAGAGCCACAACAACCGGTATTCCTAACTCAAGAAGCTGAGTTGAGAAAAACAAACTTCTACTTAAATTAGTGGAATCAACGATATTAATAATAACATCAGGACTTTCATTTTTTACAAAACTACTTGTAATGCTCTCTTCAGAAGTGAAGGGTGACATAGAATACGCTCCTGGCAGGTCTATAGCCGTAATTTGTATGTTAGTTTGATTAAGGGATTTCTTAATTATACCTTCTTTTTTTTCAATAGTCACACCTGCCCAGTTGCCAACCTGTTCGACTTTACCAGTTATTGCATTAAATAAAGTTGTTTTTCCACTGTTGGGATTTCCCGTTAGTGCTACTTTCATGTTTTTATCCATATTCACGGATATTTCCTCCTTGATATAAATGTTAGACTTAAGCCAACTTAGAATCAGAAAATATTTTGATTTACTTTCAACCAAAGAAATAGCTATATAATAATAGCCTCAGCTAAATCCTTATCAATACTATATCGTGCATCCTTTATTGCGATAACATAGTTTCCTCCAAGAATTGATATTAGAGTCACTACCTCTCCCTTATAACAACCTAATGTAAATAAGAAGTCCTTGATTTCATAATCATTCGTATTAATGTCCTTTATAATATATTCGGTACTAATTCTTCCCTGTGCTAGATTCATCACCAGACCACCTGATCTTACAGTATTGTTTAAAGCTCTAGTTATCGTTCTATTGTCTATAACACTATCCATTACAACACCTCCAAAGATTTTGTTTATGATAATCATTATCATTGATTATACGTTATCTGTTTACATTTTGTCAATACACTAATTTTTTAAAATTAATGTTTTTTAGCCAACAAGGGAGAAAATTTCAGCAAATCTATCCAAAGAAATTAGACAGAGACAGAATATAAGCACCAGAAATCTGGTGCTTATATCAATTATTATATAGGGAGTATTCAAAGATTCTTGGCAAATGTATTTAATATTGACTCAGTATGTTTTGCTTTAATATGATAAGGTCAAGAGAATCTATAGCTTTGTCAAGATTAAGGTCTCCAGCTTCCATATCACTTTCAACTGGGAAGTCTATGATGGAACCAAGAATATACGCTTTCATCATAGAATAGTCTAATGCATCAACACTTCCATCTCCATTCAGATCTCCTAAGGTTGTTGTAGGGGAATCTTTGCTGAAGGTAAAGTAATTCAAGTTTAACAAATAATCACTTTCTCCTGTAAATCTCAAATATAAGTCATGTTTTCCGGTTACACCACTAACACTGCATTTTGCATCAGTCCAAACCTGCCAGCCTTCAGTCCCGGGAACCTCACAAGTCCCTACTAGGGTACCGGTAGAACTATCTAGCCTAATCTCAATATTTCCGCCGCTTGTGTTACTTGCTGCTCTTGCATTAAAGTTTGTAGCACCGGTATCGAAATCAACATCTTTGTAAGCAACATAATCGCCATTTTCGATAAATCCCACATTCTGTCCGCCCCCAGTATCTGAGCAGGCTTCAGTTTCAATTCCAGATTGGTTGCTGTAATTCTCTGCTTCAATCTTATAAAAGGCAGATATTGGTTTTTGAGGTTCAGAATCTGTAAATCCTGCTGCACAAGCCATTTGTGCAAAATTCCAAAAGCTTTGCTTCCATACATTCCAATCATGTCCAGCCCCTTGGATGAGCCAATAGTTATTGGGAATACCCTGGGAATCACAATAATTGTGAACCCCTGTACCAAAACTAATAAGGTTGTCGTTCGTTCCATATGAAATAAATAGTAACTTCATTAGTTTTTTGGTTGCTGTCCCATTATCTGGAAACAGCTGGGAATTTGCATAAGTATTGGGTGCTGCAGAAAATGATCCGATGTAGGGGAAGACATCCAGATGTGTCAGTCCATTATTGAAGGTTTGTCCGCCACCCATTGAGAGACCGGCAAGTGCACGATGTTGGCTGTCGGTTTCAACAGAATAATTGGATTCAATATAGGGGATAAGATTATCAAATAAATCCTTTGTAAAGTTCTCCCATCCATCCGATGCTCCGCCTCCGCTTGCATTTCCATTTGGAAGTACAAGGATGAAGGGTTTGATTTTACCCGCTGCAATTAGATTATCAAGGATAACATTTGGTGAACCATTGCTGTACCATTCATCTTCATTCCCACCAATGCCGTGTAGTAAATACATGACGCTGTACTTTTCACTTGTCGAATATCCAGGAGGCAGATAAATTCTAGCTCTCCGCTGGCTGTTTGTCGCCGTGGACTGATAAGTAATATAACTGACCTGTCCCTGAGGAGTACCGCTCTGAGCTCTGTCATATCCATTTGGCGGTGTGGCTGGAAGCATTTCAGCTGCGTTTGCACCTATTGGCAGTGCGAATACTACCAATGATGCTAGAATTAGAACGGTATGTATCATTTTACTGCCCACTACTTTTTTACAAACTTTTAGTCCCATTTCTATATCCTCCTTATGCCTTAATATACTTATTTTACCATATATTTCAAATATTTACAACCATATACTCGAAAATAACCCAGAAATCTTTCTCCAGAGTTGTATAAATAATGTGTCAAATTATGTTGTATAATTGCAACCTATTGTGTTAAGATTAAAGTATTATCAAAGATAAAAATGGAGGTCAATATGAGCATATATCAAATTAGGGTTGAAGATATTAATGATAATGTTATTGAATTAGATCAGTATAAGGGAAAAGTTCTTTTAATTGTTAATACTGCAACAAAATGTTTTTTTACCCCCCAATATGAAGGTCTTCAAGCACTGTATAACAGCTTTCAACAATTTGGTTTTGAAGTGTTGGATTTTCCATGCAATCAATTTGGTAAGGATGCACCTGGGTCAATTGATGATATTAATAAATTTTGTGTGGATAAATTTGAAACGACCTTTCCAAGATTTCAAAAAATTAATGTTAATGGAGATGATGAATCAATCTTATTTACCTATTTAAAGCGACATGAAAAAGGCTTTTTAAATCGAAAAATCAAGTGGAATTTTACTAAATTTTTAGTTGATCAAAATGGAAGAGTTATTAAACGGTATTCACCAAGGGTTAAGCCTGATAAAATTGCAAACGATATTGAAAAGTTATTGCAGAAAAATAAACAATAAGGAGAAAGCATATGTTTTTAGCGATTAAAGAATTAAAGTATTCTAAAACAAAATTTGCATTAATTATAACGGTAGTTATTCTTATTACTTATTTAGTATACTTTTTAACGTCATTAGCCAATGGACTTGCTTCATCTTATACAAATGCGATTGAAAAATGGGATTCAGATCAGATCATTATAACAGTTGATGCAAATGATAATATGATGATGTCCTACATGGGACAAGATGATTTTGATGGGGTTGAAACAAGCGGTTTAAAGGCAAAATTGGGTTTGTTTCCAGCTGTGATAAATAATCCACTTGCAGAAAACATCTTAGATTCAAGAGTAGAAGTATATTTTTTTGGAATTGATAATGATAGTTTTATAAAACCCTCTGAACTGAAGGAACTTACTTTGACAGATAATCAAGTTATCGTTGATGAAGAGCTTAAAAAAGAAGGCTATGAAATTGGAGATTTATTTGGTGTCACTGGAAGTACACAGCAGTTTGAAATTATTGGATTTTCAACAAATACTACATATCAAACAGCACCTGTTGTCTATATGAGCTTAGACTCATGGCAAATTTACCGATATGGTTCTACTAATACACCGGATCTATTTAGTGGTATTATTGTTAAGGGTCAAGTAGATACTTTACCAAGTAATTTATCCGCTTATACTACAGAGGACTATATTTCAACTTTACCAGGTTATACTGCTCAAGTATTAACCTTTTCAGTGATGATTATTTTCTTGATTATTATAACTGCATTTGTTTTGGGGATATTTATATATGTATTAACCATTCAAAAGACCAGCATGTTCGGAGTTATGAAGGCTCAAGGCATTTCTAATGGATATATTGGTGGGTCTGTTATCATACAAACATTTTTACTTGTTGCATTTGGAATTGTCGTTGGCCTAGTGCTAACTATATTAACTGGAATTTTCTTATCTAATGTGATTCCATTTGCGGTCAACATAGTGTTTTATCTAATAATTACAGCAGCCTTTTTCTTATTTGCACTTTTTGGAGGATTATTCTCAGTGAGTGCTGTGTTAAAAATTGATCCATTAAGGGCTATAGGATAGGAGGTTAATATGAAACAATTAATAGAAATGACTGGTGTTACAAAGGACTTTTTACAAGGCGATAATGTTATTAATGCTCTTAAGGAAACTAATTTTACTGCTTATGAAGGGGAACTAATTGGGATTGTGGGCCCATCGGGTTCCGGTAAATCCACTTTTTTGACTATTTTAGGCGGATTACAAAAGCCAACAACAGGAAAGGTTCTACTAAATGGTAAGCCTTTTAGTGAGTTGGATATTAAGGAAAAATCAAAAATCCGCTTAGAGAATATTGGTTTTATTTTGCAAGCATCTAATTTGATTCCTTTTTTAACTATTAGGGAACAAATGGTTTTATATAATAAAATAACTAAGTCAAAGGTGAATCAACCTTGGATGAATGAACTGTTTCAGAAACTGGATGTGGAAAAACTAAAAGATAAATATCCCAATGAATTATCTGGTGGAGAAAGGCAACGCTCAGCGATTGCCAAAGCCTTATATCATCAGCCTTCAGTAATTTTTGCAGATGAACCAACAGCAAGCTTAGATACCAATAGAGCATATGAGGTGGTTAAGCTATTAGCCAAGGAAACTAAAGAACAAAAGAAGTCTACTATCATGGTTACTCATGATGAAAGAATGTTAGAGTTTTGCGATAAGGTTTATGTTATTGTTGATGGGGTATTAAGCCAAAGAACCAATAATGAAGGATAACAAATGTCATAAGCAAAGTATGTGACAAGCTTCATACAATATGCATAACAGGCAATATTGGATTTAAAAAAATAAAAACATAAGGAAGATAGTAGAGTGATCAGAGAAGATGTATTTGCTTTCGTAAAAAAGGAATACGATGTTGAGCCTGATTATCCTTTTAACAAGGACCTTGAGACAGGAGTTCTACGGCACAAGGATACCAGAAAGTGGTTTGCTCTGGTTATGGAAGTAAGGGGAGACAAGCTGGGTTATGACAGTGAGCAATTGATTGATGTAGTAACAATGAAATCAGAGCCCTTATTGATAGATTCATTGGTTGAAAAACAAGGATTTCACAGGGCTTATCACATGAACAAGACCCAGTGGCTTACAATCGAACTTGGCAAAAAGGTAACGGATAAGGAAATTAGAAGTCTTATAGATATGAGCTTTGATCTAACAAAGAAGAGAGTAAGGAAGATAGACAATTAAGCAAAACAATAGCCGATTAGAATATAATCGGCTATTTTCATAAGATACTACTTAATTCCCTTGATATAATAGGTAACTATTCCATTCTTCATATTTACTTTTAAACGACAGTCACCTACAGCTACATATGTATCCTCATTGATACCATTAGTATCACTTGTGGTAAAGGATTGGTAGATAGAATTGTATACCCTGGATATCGATTCTCTTTGGTACGACCACTATACTCATTTAATGCATATATGTTTCAGCTACTGATTTTATCTAAAATACCTGATAGGTGGGCTAGGGCAATTCCGTAGTTTGTCATGGGAACCTGCTGATCTTGGGCTTTAGCCATACGGTTTAGAACAAATTTGCGGTTAAACATACATGACCCACACTGAATTATAAGGTCGTAGCCCTTAAGGTCTTCTGGAAAATCATTTCCATGTACATTATCAATAGTCAGGCCTTCACCGATTTTCTTCCTTAACAAATTGGGGATTTTAACTGTTCCAATGTCTTCTGATAATGGAACATGTGTACATGCCTCGGCAATAAGAACCTTTGAATCAACTGTTAGTCTGTCTATTATGGCTGCACTTTCTGTAAAATATTCTATATCCCCCTTAAGTGCGGCAAATAATACAGAGAAGCTGGTCAGAAGACTTTCTGCTGGCTTTATCTCAAAGACGGCAGGAAAGACCTGGGAGTCTGTAATAATTAACTTTGGTGGATTTGATAGGGCTGCCAGTGCCTGGGGAAGTTTATTGACTGTACTAGACACTACTATGCATTTTTTGTCAAGCAGCTCTCGGATGGTTTGGACCTGGGGAAGAATCAGTCTTCCCTTTGGTGCCTGAATATCCTGGGGCATTACCAGCAATACTATGTCATTCTCCTGCACAAGATTTCCGGTTATATCCCTACTATCATAATCTTCAGGAAGCTTTCTTATAATCGCTTCCCTAATTTCTTCTATACCCAATTTAGTAAGAGCACTTATACAAATGGGTTTATCATTGCATTGCTTTGCAATCTTACGGTGGATAGCATCTGTATTTTCTATAGTATCGATTTTATTAATTAGTGGAATTACTGGTGTGTTTCGGGTACGGAATTCATTAATCCACTCTAACTCTAAAGATGTATCTTCCTCAGTAAAAAGGACAAGTGCTATGTCTGCTTTCTCCATGGCAACTCTTGTTTTATCTACTCGCATTTCTCCAAGCTGGCCAGAGTCATCAAAACCCCCGGTATCTATTAGAACACAGGGGCCAATACCATGAATTTCAATGGTTTTATATACCAAATCCGTTGTAGTTCCTGCGATATCAGAAACCAGCGAGGTCTGGTGTCCTGTTAAAGCGTTGATTAGTGTGGATTTACCACTATTACGTTTTCCAAATATACCGATATGTAGCCGGTTTGCAGAAGCTGTGTGATTTATACTCATATTTTCCCCTTTCAAAAGCTGAGAGATTAGAATCTGAAATCCCTTTGGCCATTCTCAATAGATTGAAGATTGTCCAGGGCAATGTTTTTTACCTTTTCGTTAGTTATATTATGTATTTCCTTTGCAATTAGAGCCTCTCCCTTTGTTTTGGTATCTGCTGAAGCATAGTCCTCAAGGTATTCCTTTAATGTTATTAGGGCATTAGGGTGGCAGCAGTTAGATATCTGACCGGATTTTACAAGTGACATAAAACGATCCCCAGTACGGCCTTCTCTGTAACATGCAGTACAGAAGCTTGGAATATGCCCTAGGCTAAGAAGCCAGTTTACAATTTGGTCTAGTGTCCTTGTATCCTCTAGCTCAAATTGTGAGGTGTCCTCATCCTCAGGCTCCTCAGTAGCATATCCGCCTACATTAGTCTTGGAACCACCGCTGATTTGTGATACACCCAGCTCTAGAACCTTTTCCCTGCTTTTTTGTGATTCTCTAGTTGATATTATTAAACCTGTATAAGGAACAGTGATTCTTAAGATTGCAACTATTTTTGCAAATATATCATCTGATATTCCATCGCTAAATGTATTTGGATCAATATCCTCAGCAGGACGAATTCTTGGGACGCTAATGGTATGAGGGCCGACACCTAATGCAGCTTCCAAGTGTTCGGCGTGCATTAGTATTCCTGCAAAATCGTATTTATAGTTGTTAAGACCGAATAACACACCTAGTCCCACATCATCTATACCACCCTCCATAGCTCTATCCATGGCTTCTGTGTGATAAGCATAATTATGCTTTGGACCTGTAGGGTGTAGCTTCTCATAATTTTCCTTATGATATGTCTCTTGAAATAATATATATGTGCCTATACCAGCATCCTTTAATTTCTTATAATCTTCGACAGTGGTGGCCGCAATGTTTACATTTACCCTTCTTATAGAACCGTTCTTATGTTTAATAGAGTAGATAGTTTTAATGCTTTCTATAATGTATTCAAGAGGATTATTAATAGGATCCTCACCAGCCTCCAGAGCCAGTCTCTTGTGTCCCATATCCTGTAAGGCGATGGCTTCCTGGCGAATTTGCTCTTGAGTCAACTTCTTTCTTGGAATATGCTTATTGACATAGTGGTAGGGGCAATAGACACAGCCGTTAATGCAGTAGTTAGACAGATATAGTGGTGCAAACATAACGATTCTGTTGCCATAGAATTTCTGCTTGATTTCCCTTGCAAGCTTAAATATTCTTTGGACCTCGTCTTCCATATCACATTCTAGTAATACTGCTGCCTCACGATGGGTAATTCCCTTCATAGCTTCTGCTTTTTTAATAATCTCATCAATTAGCTCTCGATTGTTTTTGTTGGCCTTGGCATAATCCAAAGTTGATAAGATCTCTTGATGATTGATAAATTCTTCTGCCTTCTTAGATTTCATGTCATACATAAATAAATCCTCCTTATAATTGCGTTATATGCTAATAGGGTTTACAATTCCTTATATGCTAGTTGGGTTTATAGTTTCTTCTATAGTTACTCAGGCTTATAATCCCCTCTATCAACAACTGTTCGATATCCAATGTGATTTAGACTCTGTTCCAAAGAAGAAATACATTCTGCTGCTTCATCACCAGTAGAAATTTTATTATCATACAATTCATATTTCTTTCTTACAGAAGTAGGAGATAGGTTGGGCATAAGTACATTAGCCCCAGATAGAATGCCCATCTCTCTGCCTTTAGGATGTATAGTGCCTAGAGCTGTTGTTGCTGGAAGTAGTACATTTGGCAACATCAGGCGGATTATGCTTAATAGCATAAGCGTTTGTTGAAAGGAGCCCTTGGCTTTATCAGCAAAGGGAGTCTGGTGATGGGGGAGAAAAGGACCCACACCTACCATATGGGGTGATAACTCCTTCAGGAACAAAAGATCCTCTACAAGGTTTTCTATAGACTGAAAAGGAGAGCCAACCATAAAGCCTGCACCTACCTGATAGCCAATCTCTTTAAGATTCCAAAGACATTCTTTTCTGCTTTGTAAAGATAGAGGTGGTGAATGAAGCTTTTGATAGTGTTCCTCATTAGCAGTTTCATGACGTAATAGATAGCGATCTGCTCCAGCCTCAAAAAAAAGCTTATAGCTTCTGTGGCTTTTTTCACCAATAGAAAGAGTAAGAGCACAGTCTGGATATTTGGACTTAATGGTTTTTATAAGAGTGACTATATTCTCATCACTATAATGGATATCCTCTCCACCTTGTAAGACAAAGGTTCTAAAACCAAGGGAATATCCTGTTGTAACGCAATGAAGAATATCCTCTTCTGAGAGACGATACCGTAGAGCCTTTTGATTACTGCGACGAATACCACAATAGTAGCAGTCGTTTCTGCAATAGTTGGTAAATTCTATTAAGCCTCTTGTATAAATTCTATTACCAAAATGTTTTCTTGCAACTCTACAAGCTTTATCCCTTAAGAAATTCAATCCCTCCTCTGAAATGTCAGTAAGTAAAGTTGTAAATTCCCCCTTTGATAAAAGATGGTTAGCTTCTAGCTTTTCTATCAATAGCTTGATATTTGGCATTTTAGATTTTCCCTTTCTAATAATTCTTATGGAGCAATTTTTACCCAACAGGTTAGTATCTCCAATCAATAACAAAGAATGTTGCCGAAATACGTTAACGAAATGATGAGTTCATTACGCGTGAGTGCGCAACCTTAGCGGAGAGTTTTTATATAATAGGACTCACTTGCCTATTATATAAAAAACCCCTGTGTCCTAGACACAGGGGTAAGTAGGCATATTATTTGCATAAGCAATAAAGAATACAGTTGTATTCGTTTGTATATAACTTGCAATGCCTTCCTACTTGGGCGAACCCTTGTGGTCAGAACAAAAATGTTATTTAATTAACAATAATTATATAGTATTCTTATGTTATTGTAAACGGTTTTGTTGAAGAGATTATAGAAGTTCCATTAATTTATATTAATCTCCTATTAATCTATTAGTTCTATTAAGTCCCATTAATTCTTTGCCTTAAGAATATTACTTATTAATTTAAAGCTTAGTTTTTGGTCTGTATATAAAATCATTCCTTTATATATCCTACCTGAGAGATTAATTATAATAAGGGAAAATACCGAAAGGATTCCCAGGGATAAAAGCCCTTCACCTACTCCTACTGTACCAGTTATGAGTTCCGCCGGGACACTGAAGGGAGCAGTAAAAGGAATATATCGTATAGCTTTTGTTAAGGCCTCTTTCTCGAAAACAGGGGATAGGTATGATAGCAAAAAACTGATAATTATTGGGAATTGGAATATAGCTTGAGTTGAGGATAAATCCTCCGGCTTTGATACTATGCTTCCAGATACACCAGCCAAAACACTATAGAATAAAAAGCCGACTATAAAGATAACAATAGCCAGGAGTAACGCGGGAAGAGTCATTGCGGTCTCTCCTATATTATCCTTTAAGAAATTAATGATGGTAACTACGGAATTCTCATATTCTGGATACATCATTTGAGATATATAATTCCCCCCATAGAGACCAATTATGCCGGCTATAATCCATAGAACAAATTGCATTAGTGCCAAGGAGGTAACGGCCAGTACTTTACCCATGATTAGGGCATATGGATGAACCGAGGTCAGGAGAGTTTCTACAAGCTTAGAGGTTTTCTCCGTAGACACCGACTTGCACACATTCTGCCCATATAAGAGGAGCATAAAATATAAGATAAAACCAAATAGCATAGGTGCAATCATCTTAATAGCAAAAACGACAGGGTTCTTATCCTCTCCTACATCAGTATAAGTGTTGATGGCAGGCTTTAAGGCAGAGCTTAATTGCTCCATAGTCAGGTCAACCTGTAGTAGCTTGTTGGATTCAAAGGCATTTGAGATGAAAGGTAGTATTTCCTTTACGTCGCCTTTAGATATTTCAGAATCCTCAGGAATCAAAGCTTCCATATGAAAGCCATCCTCAACCACAGTTATATGAATAGCAAAGGACTTATTGGAATAAGTAGCAGCCTCTCTAACCAGCTCATTATTTGAAAGGAGTTGGGAAGCTATAAATTTGATATGACTATATTGTTCTGTCATTAGTTCTGGACTCATTGCTTTATAATCAGTTGGCTCTAATCCACTTTGATCTGATACTATAACTGTCTCGATAGGGGAGGGCTTGATATCCTTCTCGTCATCTGGCTTAGCTATAAGAATATTAATTAGTACAAAGGCACCGATTAAAAGTAGAGCTACTATGGTAGTAGTTATGCGAAATCCAATACCCTTGGATGATTGGCGGAAGGTGAAGTCAAATACCGTATTCCAGCCATTAAATTTATTTTTCATAATGAATACTCCCTTCTACACCGTCTTTGAAAGTTTGAATAAATCCTTCGGCTTAATGGTATTACCATTATGAAGAATTAAGGCTTCGTATATTTTAGCGGCAAACATAAATAATAATATAGTAAACACAAGCTGCAAAGCTACGGCTATTGCAACAACTGCCATAGAGGTTTTTCCAACCAAGATAGCACCAGGCAATAAAAAGGGGCTGGAAAGTGGAAATAATAAAGAGAACATAACATAGGTATTGGTACCACTGAGCATCATGGTATTAGCAGCACCCAAACCTATATATACACCAACAAGGTTTGTTATAGTAAAGAGTGTGAGACCTTCTTGTATTTCTTCTAGTTTACTTACAGTAGCACCGGCTATTCCGGCTAATATACCGTAGAAGATAAGCCCTAGTGCAACCATTAAAAGGCAAAGGATAATATTTATGATATTTAAGTTCTTAAATATATCCTGTGGCAGGAATTGTGCAAGAGCATTTCCGTTAGTGGAACCACTAGAAAATACTTTGTTAGAGATAAATATCATAATAGCAAAAGAAATAAGCTGAGCCAATACAGCTACTAGCATAGCTAGTACCTTACCAAACATAAGAGCCAAAGGTCTCACTGAGGTAAGAAGATATTCCACAACCCGAGTAGACTTATCAGTAGCTATAGCTGTTGCAATCTGTGTACTGGCCATAATGTTTACCATCATTATGATAAACAGGAGACCATAAACAAACCAGTACTCTGCATTTGATATAGAAGTATCCTCTTTAACGATGGGATTGCCTTCTGCATCCGTCAAAGTTAGAGAAGTGGAAACCTTGGTATCTAGGAAAGCACTTTGCTCTGGGGTAATTCCCATAGCTTTAATCTTAAGTATATGAAATGATTTTGAAATTGCTTCTCCTAATTTTTGAAGACTTGAATCGTTTACGGAACCTTTACTAGATTTTACTAAGTCAAGGGAATACATACTATCATTTTCTGATAGTCTTAAAAGAACAGAAGTACCTTCTGATTCTTCAATTCGTTTGGTGATAGTATCAAAGGGCTCTTGGCTTACCTCGAAGGTAATGTGGTCAAGAAATTCCTCCTGAAGTAGAGGGCTAAAATCTAGATTCTGGAAGGCGGTCTCATTTATTACATACACCTTTTGAATAGGATTAGGCCCACTGCCCTTATCATTTCCTAGAATGATATTCGATACGGGAACTGAGACCAGCATGAGGACGATAAGGATAATAGAGGAAACGATATAAGCCTTATTCTTTAGAGTCTGTATTAGAGTGAAGGAGAATACTTCCTTCCACCCGGTTAAACTATTTTTCTTCATTAGAATCCCCCACCTTTTCAACGAATATTTCATGGAGTGACGGTTCCCTTAGTTCGAACTTAATAATAGGAAGCTTATCTTCGATTAGCTTGGATAAGAAGGCCATAGCTTGCTCCTCTCCAGTTACCTTCAAATGGTACTCACTGGGAGTCTTGTTGACGATATCTAGTTGAAATGATTTGATATAGGAACTGATATCCTTGTCACTCTTAACAAATAAATTAACTCTTCCATAGCCCATTTTTATCTTATTAAGATCTCCTTGAAGAACGGTCTTTCCACGATTTAGTATAGTAATATCAGAACAAAACTCTTCTATTGTAGCCATCTGGTGACTGGACATAATAAGAAATTTATCTTTGCCTATTTCCTCTTTGATAATTGATTTAAACAAATCAGTATTTACTGGATCCAAGCCGCTTAAGGGTTCATCCAAAATCAGAAGCTCAGGGTCTGATATTAAAGCTGCCATAAGCTGTACCTTCTGTTGATTACCCTTGGAAAGCTGGTCGGCTCGATTGGCCTTTGATAATTTTTTCCCCTTTATCTTCGGAGGGAAGATGTATTCATTAACCATCAGACGGTCAGACCAGTATTTGATTCTATCCATAGCAACGGATTTTGAAACATGGCGCAGCTTAGCAAAATAAAGCAACTGATCCAGCAGAGAAAACTTTGGATAGAGGCCTCTTTCCTCTGCTAGATAACCAATGTTGGTATTAACAGGAACGATGGCCTTTCCCTTCCAAAGTACTTCCCCTTTGTTTTTGGCTAGCATACCCAAAATAATACGTAGTGATGTAGTCTTACCAGCCCCGTTTGTTCCCAGTAAGGCATATACTCCAGGTTGATTAATTTCAAAGCTTAGATCATCGATAACAAGCTTTTCTCCATAACTTTTTGACAAATTTTTAACAACTAAAGACATACTATCCCTCTTTTCTGTTCCATATCAGACCTTGGTATGGTAACCCTTATTTATACTATTTTATAATAGCCCATATTTGTTAATGAATTTTGGCTATATTTTATGCTATATTATAACATTATGTTATCCTTGGGTAAAGTTAATTTTTGTTAGAAAGCTTATATTAATTTTTGCTTAGAAAGCGGAGATAAGCAAATTTTCCCAGAACTTGTAAATAATAAAATAAAACTTCAAAACTAATATTGATTGTGATATAATGTATTAACATGTAAGATATTCATTCTTGAATTGGAAGCTTTTAAAATTGTCGGAGGAAATCATGCTAAATTTTAAGAAGGTTAGATTAATGACGAAGCTTGCTGTTTATGAGAAAAAGGATGGCAAGGAAGACATTTATCTTAGCAAATATTATAAAAATGATTATGTAAGATTGCAGGTTCTAAAATCAATTATTAGTGCGACCATTGGCTATGGATTAGTTATTGTGATGATAGCTTTCTATAGGATGGAATATCTTATTAAAAACGCAGTAATACTCGATTATAAGATGGTTGGAACCTATATACTAGGTTTTTATTTGATAACGATTACAATATATGGGTTGGGATCAATTGTAGTTTATTCAAGGAAATACGATGCTTCTAGGAAGAAACTTTCCAGATATTTTAGGTTATTAAAGAGATTAGAAAAAATATATAAGGAATCAAGCCATGAATCTTAAGTTTGGAGGATTACAAGATGTTACAATTACTCGAAATTAGGGAAAGAGTCAAAAATTTTTATCAAAGGTATGATATATATTTATTACCTGCCTTAAAGTTTGTATTTGCAATTATGGTTTTTTTGACTATAAATAAAGAAATTGGTTATGATGCAAGGCTTAAATCGTTTCCTATTGTTTTTGGTATTTCTTTATTA
>CAZMYP010000036.1:0-20436 GCA_964570535.1 uncultured Herbinix sp. | reverse complement strand
GCGAGGTTTTACGAGGTTTCTAAATAAATATTAAAGAGGCCCTAAAATCCCGTAAACCACGCATATGCGATAGTTACAGGCTTTTAGAGCCTCCTATAAAATCATTATAAAATTATGTCAATTTAGTATTACTGACCCATCTGCTTTGCAACTTCAGCTGCAAAATCTTCAGATTTCTTCTCAAGGCCTTCACCAGTCTCAAAACGAATAAAGCGTTTTACTGATACAGGAGCTCCTACCTGCTTTGATACAGATTCAAGATACTGGCCAACGTTCATATCACCGTCTTTAACGTATACCTGATCCATTAAGCATACCTCTTTTAGTTCTTTGTTAAATCTACCTTCAATCATCTTCTCAATGATATTCTCAGGCTTTTTGTCATTAGTAGGATCATTCTTAATCTGAGCCTTTATGATGTCCTTTTCATGGGACATATATTCCTCAGAAACCTCAAGTCTGCTAACATATTTAGGCTTCATAGCTGCAATCTGCATTGCTACATTCTTAGCAGCTTCCTTAACATCGTCATTCACTGCTGATGTTTCTACTTCTAATAAGATACCAATTCTGCCGCCACCATGAATATAGGAAGCTACAAATCCGTTTTCAGCAGTAATCTTCTCAAATCTTCTAATGCTCATATTCTCACCGATAAGTGCGATCATAGTTGACAGCTCTTCTTTAACGGTCTTTGCTGTATCAAGTGCCCAAGCCTCTCCTAGAAAAGCATCAATATCAGCTGCTTTTGTTGTTGCAGCTTGAGCTGCTACTGCTGCTACATAATCTCTAAACTTTTCATTCTTGGCTACAAAGTCTGTTTCACTATTTACTTCAACGATTGAAGCAGATTTTCCGTCTTCACTAACATTAGTATCAACGATACCCTCTGCAGCAATTCTTCCTGCTTTCTTCTCTGCAGCAGCAAGGCCTTTTTCTCTTAAAAACTCAACAGCTTTGTCCATATCACCTGCTGTCTCTGCAAGTGCCTTTTTACAATCCATCATACCTGCGCCGGTCATTTCTCTTAACTCTTTTACCATACTAGCTGATATATTCATTATTAATCCTCCAAATATTCATATTTTAAAATGGGACTGTTGTAATGTCTGATACTAACCAATTGGTAAGTTCTACATCTGCAACAGACCCATTCACACATTATTCTGTAACTACTGTCTCTAATTCAGCATGTGCATCTACAGTTGTATCTGTTAACTGCACACCTTGATTTGCTTCAATAACAGCATCTGCCATTCTTGAAACTATAAGCTTAACGGCACGAATTGCATCGTCGTTACCAGGAATTACATAATCAAGTTCTTCAGGATCACAGTTGGTATCTGCTATACCAATTAGTGGGATTCCAAGGTTATGAGCTTCTTGAATACAAATTCTTTCCTTCTTAGGATCTACTACAAATATAGCATCAGGAATCTTCTTCATGTTCTTAATTCCACCAAGGTTTCTCTCAAGTTTATCCCATTCTTTTTTAATTTGAATTACTTCCTTCTTAGGAAGAACTTCAAATGTTCCATCTTCAGACATTCTCTCAATTTCTCTTAGTCTGTCAATTCTGCTCTTAATAGTCTTGAAGTTGGTAAGCATTCCACCTAACCATCTTTCATTAACATAATACATTCCGCAACGCTCTGCTTCTGACTTAATTGCATCCTGAGCCTGCTTCTTAGTTCCTACAAAAAGAATAGTTCCTCCCTCTGCTACAATATTTTTAATTGTTGCATAAGCCTCATCTACCTTAACAACTGACTTCTGTAAGTCAATAATGTAGATTCCGTTTCTTTCTGTGTAGATGTACTCCGCCATTTTAGGATTCCATCTTCTTGTTTGATGTCCAAAATGCACACCAGCTTCCAATAACTGCTTCATTGAAATAATGCTCATAATTTACCTCCATATGGTTAATTTCATCCGCATACATCCTATTCCCTGTAGACCAGTTATACTGGCACCATACCTGAAATCAGTATACGTGTTATTGTTATTAAATCCCTTATTATAATATAATCCCACGAACTAGATTAATGTACAAGAGGTTTTAATTAACGTTGTGATTATACCACAACTCATTCTATGTGTAAAGCATATTTTAAGTGATTGTATCAACAATCTCCTGATAATCTGCTTCTTTATGAAGATTAAAGGTCCCTATTTTAATTAAGCCCGACTTACCTGCTTTTATAATATAATCATTTAAATCTATAGCATCTTCAATAATGCCCTTTTCTAAAAGAAGTTCTGATACTTGACCAGAGGACATCCCTTTTGTTATGGTAAAGGATATAGTGTTGCTTAAGTCATGATTTTTATCTTCCTGTTGACCATTTGTATCATGGTTGTCTTTTTTTTCTTGTTCTTGCTCTTCTTTATCATCTTCTTCCACAGCTGGCTCCTGTATAGCTGGCTCACTCAAGGTATCTTCCTCATTAGCTTGATTCATGTCAGCTATATCAACTTCCACTTTATCTTTATCTAGAGCTTTTTCAATGACTTCCTCTAAGGAATCTTCATTTTCTTCTTCCATAACCATCCCAAGCGCTCTGGCTTTGGCCATAATCTCCTTCTCAGAAAGCTTTTCCTTATTACTATTAAGAGATAGAATAATTGTTGTTATAAGAATGCCTATTCCTAGGCCTCTCAAATAGTATTTTAACTTCATATTAATAACCTCATCATCTTCAATACCTTATCTATATTACTTATCCTTAAATAAATCTATTACAAGCTTAACCTCACCTTGTCCAATTCCTAATTGTCTAGAAATATCAATAACCGATTTACCTTGATAATAAAGCTCTAGTATTTCCCTGTTATTAATAGAAACAGACTGGATATTGTTGTTTGCTTCAATGGGATCACTGTTAGACGTGGATGGTTCTGTATCATCATGGTTTATTTCAACAGCTTCATTTACCCTGCGCAGTGAATTATCAATTTCCTTCATATCTTCTTTTATTTCCTTTTCTTTATTATTTAACATATTATAAAGAAATATTACCTCTTCATGGTTACTGGTTATTTGCTCAAGAATCTGATTTGAAAAATCATTGACAGCCATTATCTTTTCATTGGAAATCTTACTAAGATAATCATCTGTCTTTGCTATAATATCTTCGCTTATTGATGACAATGACTCTCTCTGCTGCTTTTCTAATAAACTCAGTTCTTCCTGAATATATGGCTCATTCTTGCTATTATCAAATAAATCAGATTTTTTATCCTTATCTGGGCGAGAAACCATCCTACTGCTTACGATTATTATTATTATTCCCATAATAAGCATTATAATTTCTAACAGGTCCATTCTCCACTCCATTCCTGTAAAGTTATAATTGTGATTTTTATTTCTAAACTAAAATATCTATACCTCCAGAGGAATCAGAATTATTATCAGACCCATTATTCTTGTTCTGCTTATCCTGTTTCTTCTTCCCTTGTCCACTTGATCCCTTATAACTATTTTTACTTTCTTCCTTGGCATCATACCTGAACTCTTTGTTCTCACTTTTAGTAGTTTGGACAGGCTTCGAAGAATCAGCCTGTATCATGTTCTGAAAGCTTTTGCTTATCTGAACCTGTTCATGCTGAGCCTTATGACTCTGATTATGTTTATATTGGGTAACCTCTTGAGATTTCATTATATCAATTGGCCTAATTGGCATACTCATTCCCCCTTATAAAACAATAGCTACTATGTTATAATTCAAGCCCCATTTTACAGGGGTATAAGCTTTATATCTGCCCTATCACGGACAAACTTAGTATGATGTACGGCATCTCTTACAAAGTATACCACATTACTTATAACTATTTTAGTTCCTGGATATACAACATCCTTTACTAATATCATACCAGAAGCATTGCTTTCCACATCTATTTTAAGGATATCATATCTTACCGTAGCTTCAGTAAGCTGAGTATTAAGATAAATGCTTGTCTTTGTTAATTGTTTAAGACTCTCTAATTGGCCAAAAGACAAACTTGATCCAGACTGAAGCTTCTTTTGAGCAGATGCTACCACCTGAGAAATTTTTTCTTTTTCTGCCATAAGAGAGCTCATTGTCATCTCCAGCTCCCTAAATTCATCTAATATTCCTGGGTCAATTCCAACCTCAAGTAATGTGTTTGTACCCATATAAGACCCTGCGGTTTTTAGTGATATTAATGTCCCCGAACGAATCTCACCACCGGTCACAAGTCCTCTTCTACCAGCTACAACAACGTCCCCCTTAGCAGATATCCTACTATGCATTATAGAGTCAGAATTAAAATAACCTCCAGCTATTGCTTCAGCATTTTCTATAAACTTTGTAATAATATTTCCTTTAGCCTTAAGAATGCCCTTATTCATCCCTTGCATTCCTCGCCTTAGGATTATATGTCCACCGGCCTCTATATATGCTCCTTCAACTACTCCATATACCTCAATATTACCTCTTGCCCTTACGGAAAATCCTGTTATTATATTACCTTTTACTATTACATTACCTTCGTAATCAATATCTCCTGTGGAAGAATCCACATCGGCAGCTATCTCATAAGTATTTGATACAAATACCCTACCATCAGTCAGTGAAACATGTCCATCAACATTGGAGTAAAGATGAAGCCCGTCCTCTGACAATGTGATATTATTACCATAGCGAAGTACCTGATTGTTAACCTTGTTAGGTTTAATTAAATTACCACATACATCTATTCCAGGTTTTCCATTATCAACAGGGGTTAAGGTTGCAAGGAGATCCCCTTTATTACAAGGGCTAATAAGATCCAGTGTATGAAAATCCACAGAACCATCTTCATTTGTCTTGGGTTTCATAGTTAAATCAGTATTAAAATGATATTCAATACTAGCACTACGTCCCTGAATTGGCATTCTCGCCTTTGCTAATATATAGTCCGTGCAATAATTCCGTTCTCTTAAAAACTGCATAATTAAAGTCTCATCCACCCCAAACTTTACACCAGCTTGAACCATGGATGCTATGATATTGTCCTTAGTAATAGGGTTTCCACCATTACTTGAAGGGTAAAATCTACATTTAGCATACAATTTATTTCTATCTATCTCCACCCTCACATGCTCATCCTGATGTGGAATAATTGCTGAGGTTAACTTCACCTCAGCCACATTCTTTAGGTTTGCAATAGCTCGTCCCAAAACAACCTTATCATATTCATATATTTTTTTATCTAATAAATAATTACTAATATCATCATATACCAAGGATATTCCACCAGGCTCGGCACCAAAAAGCTTTAAATAGGTTCCGTCTACTTTGATTAATAACTGAAAATATGCATTTCTAGCACTCATCATATTCTCCCTCCATAAGTATTTCAACAAGAAGCATATATAAAAATGTGAAGATGTTATCCTTGGCATTAATAACTGGCCAGGACATCCATATTCACTCCTAATTTAGCTTTCATCTTTTGTAATGCTTTTGTATGTAATTGTGAAATCCTGGATTCTGAAACCTCCATGATCTTACTAATTTCTTTCAATGTTAAATCCTCATAGTAATAGAGGATTATTACTTTTTTTTCTTTCTCAGTTAAGGTATCTAAAGCCTTAATCAAAATTTCCTTTAGCTCTCTTCTTTCAACAATCTTTTCTGGCTGTTCAAAGGTAGTCGCAAAACACTGCTCAGTTTTTGCTTCTGAACCCTGTTCTAGAAATTCATCTAGTGAAATTATATTCGTTATCTTAGTTTGATTTTGCCATTCAACAAGTTCCCCAAGAGATATATCAAGCTCCTGTGCAACCTCTTCATCAGAAATGCTCCTACCATGTTTGATTTCAAGGCTTTTTAATGCATTATCTAGCTTTCTTTGCTTCTGTCTAATACTCCTTGGTATCCAGTCCATTTTACGAATTTGATCAAGGATTGCACCACGAATTCTTAATGATGCATATGTCTCAAATTTATAACCCTTACTATAGTCAAATTTATCAATAGCATCAATTAATCCAAAGGTCCCATATCCAACCAAATCATCATATTCTACATTATATCCCAAGTACATGCTGAGACGCCCAGCAACAAGCTTTACTAATCCGGCATATTCAATTATTAATTTCTCATAAAGCTCAGAGGTTTTCTTTTTTGAATATTCTTCCCAAAGCTTCTGCTTTACTTCAGTACTCATACTACCTCCTAATCCTTAGGCTATATTGTTATCTATTGTATATTCACCTATTTAGTTTATGTTAATCCTCTATAGTATTATCCTGGTTATCAGTAGACAAATCATCATCATTTGTATTATCCTTAGATTCATCCTCTGTCTTATTATTATCTTTATCTAGTTTTGGCTTTAGTACCTTCTTGATTATAGCTCTAGCTATCAGTCCTAAAATATAAAAAATAACCAGTACCAGTAAAAGTCTCTTTAAGCTAGATAATAAATCAGCTCTTCGATAAATGTCAATAATACAGGTTATAGCACCTGCAATCAAAGTAATCAACGCAGGTAATATCCTAATATCCATTATATCACCTTCCATCCATGGCTTTTAGAAAACAAACTTATAATACTTTCTTCTCCTTACCAACGGATCTAATATGTAGCAAACCTGTTTCAGGATAAAATTCGATAGTTCTACCGTAATTTGCGCCAGTATCCTCCGCCAATAGCTCAATTCCAAGTTCCTTAAGCTTTATCTTAGTAGCCTCAACATTACGGTCACCAATACACATCATATCTAGATTATTGCTAAATTTAAACATTTGTGCTCCGCCTGCAATTTTAGCAACTAAATTTCTTTTTACAGCACCCAAGTTAAGCAATTCATCAATTAGTGTATCTATACCTGTATCAGCAAACTTGTATTTATTTGAGTTGTTCATAATTTTAGTACTGTCTGGTAGCATAACATGTACCATTCCTGCAATCTTTTTAATAGGATCGTATAACACAACACCTACACAGGAGCCAAGCCCAAGAGTTGTAATTCCATCTGGAGACTTGCATACATTGCCATCAGCCATACCTACTTTTATTATATTGTTCATTATTTCACCCTATAACCCCAACGATTTTAGTATAGCCATATATGAATTTAATGATGGTATCAGTATAAAATATCCGTTTACAGACAAATCACTTTCCCCAAATTCTGTTTCTATCAAAAGGGCCTTATCTCCAATTTTACCAAATTCAATGGCTGGTACACTTAGGATTGCTCCTGCCATATCGATTGCCATATATGGTATGCTTGTAGTAATTGTTAAATTAGTTAAAGACGATAACGATGATAAATATGCTCCTGATATTATATTCCCGATTTCATTTAGTGCAGATAATCCCATCTCACTAAAATCAGCATTATCATCATTATCAGAAGCCTGTATGCTGCCTAGAAGTATATCAACAAGATGCATCGATGCCACCTTATCCATAACAAACATCATCATACCATCGATGTCACCGCTGAGGGTAAATAAAATGCCTACAACAATTCTCTCTGCTCCACCAACAGTGTCAGAAATTTCTTTGAATTCTAATAATTCCACTGTAGGAACCTTCATTGAAACCTTGGAATTAATCATTTGTGATAGTGCAGTTGTTGCATTCCCTGCACCAATGTTTCCAATTTCTCGTAGTACATCATATTCCATATTGTTAAATTTTATATTGTTAATATCCGACACCATTACACCTCCAAACCCTTAGGAACAACTATACCTCTTTATTATCAACTAACTCGGAAATATTAAGTATACTTATCAGTTCACTACCAATCTTTCCTATTCCCTCGCTAAACCGTGAATTTTTGTCTTGTTCATCATAAGTAATTTTATCAATGTCTTTTGTATCTAATGAAACAACCTCGTTAACTGAATCCACTATCATCCCTATTGATGGTGCAAAGGGATCCGGCCTAATAATCATAATTCTTGTAGTTGGTGTGAATTCATCCTTCTCAAGTCCTAGCTTTGTTCTTAAACTCATTACAGGAATAATTTCTCCTCTAAGGTTAATGACTCCATCAAAATATGGCTGTGCTTTTGGTACTCTTGTTATATTTTGCATAACGATAATATTGTAGACATAATTTATTTCAATACCATATAAGTTTTTACCTAATCTTACATCAATATATTGCTTTGATTTAACCTCTTCCATATCTATAACCTCCATATCATTGCGAATATAAGTGGATTGATCCGCTTATTCACTTATTATACTAAGGAATTTACATCCAGTATTAAAGCAACCTCACCATTACCAAGTATTGTAGCACCGCTAATAATTTTATAGTTCTTGATATATTTACCAATGGACTTAATTACGATTTCTTGTTGGCCAATAAGCTCATCTACAACCATACCGGCAAGTCTATCCCCTTTTTTAACTACAACAACAAGAAGCTGATCTATATTCTCATTCACTTCACAATCAAGAATATTACTTAAGCGAATAATTGGTATTACCTCACCTCTAAGATTTAAAACTTCCTTACCATTTATCATCTTGATTTGATCACTTTCAATGTTCTCTACAGTCTGAATATTACCAAGTGGAAGAGCGTATTTTTCGGAACCTATATTTACCATCAAGGACTGTATAATCGCAAGGGTAAGAGGAAGGCGAATAATAAAATTGGATCCTTCTCCAAATACAGTTCTTGCTTCTATATCTCCACCCAGAGATTCAATCTTTGTTTTAACCACATCAAGACCAACACCTCTTCCCGATACATCTGTAACAGTATCTGATGTGGAGAAGCTTGGTGCAAAGAGTATATCAATAGCCTCCTTGTCAAGCATCTTTCCTGCCTGATCTTCTGTAATAATCCCTCTTTCTATAGCCTTTTTCTTGATTTTATTAACGTCTATACCACCACCGTCATCTCTGACTTCAATTACTACGTTATTTCCATCTTGATAAGCATCTAGATAAATAGAGCCAACTGGGTTTTTCCCCCGTCTTACTCTTAAATCACCGTTTTCCAATCCATGATCCGCTGCATTACGAAGTAAATGCATTAAGGGATCACCAATCTCGTCTATAACTGTACGGTCAAGCTCTGTTTCTTCACCGGTCATATAAAGCTCCATCTTTTTATCCAGGTTCTTTGATAAGTCACGAATCATCCTGGGAAAGCGATTGACAACATTTTCTATAGGAACCATCCTAACCTTCATAACTGATTCATGTAGATTAGTAGTAACTCGTTCCAGATATTCCATCTGATCAAAAAATGAAATTCCTAATTCATTATGTAAGGAGCTACTGGTCGATACCAGACTGTTTTTAGCTATAATTAACTCACTAACCAAATTCATTAATACATCTAATTTTTCTATATCTACGCGGACAGATCTATTAGCAACAGGCTTTCCTGATGGTTTTTGTGTAGATGCACCTCCAGCCTTTAAACCAACCTCCTTTGACCCCTTGGGGGCTAATGCTATAGCCTCATCCTGCTTAATTGCATCAAGATATGAATTAAGCTCATTATCTTCCAAGCGTATGTAGTCAGCAAAAACTTCCTTTACTTCGGAAACATTAGTTACAAAATGAATTAGCTGTTCTGGAGTTTCTCTAGTAATAATAAATGCAGAGTAATCAAAGTCGTACTTTTCATCCTCTAAATCCTGTGCATTTGGATATAGCTTAATAATCTCACCATGTTCCTCCATTGTCCTGTTAATCATAAATGCTCTAGCACCCTTAAGAACACAATATTCCTGTATGTATATAGTTAATCCTATAACATTCAGATTTAGAGATGTCGCTTTTGCAATAGCTTTTTTCTCATGGTCATCAAGCTTAATATTTTTATACTTGTCCTTTTCGCTACTTTGAGTAGATCCGGCGGTGCCTTCGGTATGCTTATCAGATGATTTGTTATCTGAAGGCGGCTCAATCTTACCCAGTCCTGCATTCAAGATTTGATTTAATGAACTAATTATATCATCAATATTCTGATCACCCTCAGTACCGTCGGTTTGGATACTAGTCAAATAAGTTTCTAATGCATCCAATCCCCTAAATAAAACATCAATAAGATCAGAATTGGCCTTCATTTTCCCATTACGAATCTCGGAGAAAACATTCTCCAAATCATGAGTCAAATGCTGCATCTTCTTGTATCCCATTGTACCTGCCATTCCTTTTAAGGAATGGGCCGCCCTAAATATTTCATTGACTGTAGCTTCGTTATCTGGCTCTTTCTCCAGAATCAGAATATGTTCGTTCAGACTCTGTAAATGTTCTTTTGTTTCTTCAATAAAAATCTCTAGATATTGACTTACGTCCATATTAGTGCACCCCCACATTTTTTACAATAGCATTTGAAACACCATCAAGCGATACCACTTCGTTAACCAATCCTGTCCTCTTTATCATTTTTGGCATTCCATAAACAATACTTGTTTCTTTGTCCTGTGCTATCACATAAACATTTTTATTTTTACTTAACATATTAATTCCTGCTGAACCATCACTCCCCATACCTGTAAGCACTACACATGTGATTTCATCATAATCGCTATCTACTAAGGATTCATACAATACATCAGCACAGGGTAAAAGACCAGATCGTGGTTCTTCCTTATATAGTTTCAATATATGCCTTCCCTCTTCATCCTTTTTTACACGAAGATGCATACCACCCTTTGCTAAATATGCATTACCCTTCATTAAAATATCCCCATCTTCCGCCTCTTTTACTGAGATACGACTTAATGAATTTAATCGGTCAGCCAAGGATTTTGTAAAGCCTTCAGGCATATGCTGTACAATCACAATCCCTGCATTTAAATCCTCCGGAATACCGGGAATAATAGTATGAAGTGCCTTGGGGCCTCCAGTCGAACAAGCAATTGCAACCAATCTATTGCTTCCTCTATCAACTACCTGCTTTAGCTTCTTAAGCATAGGTCGCTCTACTTGTTTTTTCTCTATAACCTTATAAGGTTCTTCCTCCTTAAGCTTTGTGGCTATAGATAGACAATCAAGAAGCTTATAAGAAAATATATTACCTCTTAATTCTTCAAAGCTATCGGGCTTAGTCACAAAATCAAAAGCACCAAGTTCAAGGGCACGAATAGTTTCTTTTGCCTCCTTAGTGGCTATAGTGCTTACAATGATAACGGTAGTCTTAATGTTCCGTCTCTTAATCTCTTCCAATACCTCGATGCCATTCATCATTGGCATATTAATATCCAGAAGCACTACATCTACTTTTTCAACATTTTCCTGAAGCATGATAAGTCCAGCGAGACCATTGATAGCTGTCCCTATCAAACTGAATCTTTTGTCTGATTCTATTATATCAGAGATTACCCTTCTCATAAGTGCAGAGTCATCAATTATAATAATATTTTTTTCTCCCATAATTTTACCCTTCCTTATTCAAAAAGCCGTTCATTATTTTTATCATATCTTCTAAGCTTTCGTTCCTGTTCAAATATATATTTTATTAGGTATTCTCTGTCCTTTTCCTTGATGTTATAAAACTTTGCACGGTGCTCATAAACACCTACACGATTCTCTATTTTTCTTGAGGCTATTATCTCTGCCATAACATCTAGCTTGCTAGTCTCACCTTTTATTATATAATCAAGCTTGATTCGTATCAAGTCTTCGGCTGTTAACTTCAGTTCAGAGGTAAATCGAAAACCACCACCACTTAAGTCTATTACAGAGCCTATCAACCAATCCTTATTTATATTAGTTAATGCTCTTTTAATCTCATTTTTTTCATCATCACTAAACTTCCCTAAAAGCAACTTTTCTTCTAATTCTATTTCTTCCTCGGTGATCAATCTATATTTTATCTCATGGATACATTCAAGGCGAAAATACTCTCTTCTTTGAATTTTCTCAAGCCTAGTTATAGGCTTAATTAAAGCAAGTATCATATTATTTTCTCGATATGTATGTATCATTTTACAATCACATTGATAAAGGCCCTTCGTGGTATAAAAGCAAAGTCTATAATCCTCCAACTTTTGAAGAATCACAATCGTTCCTCGTCTTATAGGAGTTGCTATACTGAGCATGTTATCATCCTCAAAAAAATCGACTACTTGACTAACATGGGTCTTTGATAATCCAGTATCCCCGTTTTTGTCCACTTGTTTAATTTCAATTTTATCCCCAATACTAACTATCTCACGCAGCATAGATCCACCCACTTATTTTTTTATTCTAGATCTTAAAAGGTTGGAGAACAGCTGGGCAATTCCCTTTTTTTCCTGCTGAATATCCGGCTCAGTATCACATAGCTGATTTGCAAAACTTACTATTTGCTTTGAAAAGCTTGAGTTTGGAAAATCGCAAATTGCAGGTTTTTGTCTCATTACTGCTTTTGATACTGTATTGTCTATAGGTATTTGTCCTAAATACTTCAAGTTAATATTAAGAAATCTTGAAACAACAATACCTAGCTTTTCATATATTTCTTCTCCATTCTCATTGGGTGATACACGATTTGCTATCATTCTGATAACAGTATCCTCTACGGAAAACTCAGATTTCCTGTTCAATGTTTTTAGTAAAGAATATGCATCTGTAATGGATGTTGGTTCTGGTGTAGCTACTAAAAGAACTTCAGAGCTTGCACTTACAAATTCTAAAACAGAATCAGCCACTCCTGCACCCGTATCAATTATTACAATATCTGCGATACGGTCTAATTCTACTAATTTTTGTATTAAATAAATAATCTGATCCTTGGTTAAATTAGTTAACTCATGGATTCCTGAACCTCCAGATATAAATCCAATATTTTCTGGGCCTAGAGTAATAATATCCGATAAACTCTTCCCACGAAACATTAAATCCGCAAGATTGCAAGTAGGACGTATTCCTAGCATAACCTCTATATTTGCTAAACCAAAATCAGCATCTAAAATAACAACTCTCTTACCTAAGCGGCTTAATGCAATGGCTAGATTTACTGCAATACTAGATTTGCCAACGCCACCCTTACCACTTGTAATTGTTATAACTCTGGATATCTGCCTGGGCATTTGTTGCTTAACTAACTTCCTTAATTTTTCTGCTTGATCCATATTAATGCCCCCTTAGTAGCTGCTTAGCTATACTTTGCGGATTAATTTTGTCAATATCATCTGGTACATCCTGACCAAAGGTTGCATAAGATAGGGGGGCATCGGTTAGCATTCGAATATTAAACAAATTTCCCACACTATTTGTCTCATCTAACTTAGTAAAAATCAAATTATAACCTGCAACTTTAGTATAAGCATTGGTAATCGTAATTAAATCACCATACTTGGTTGTTGCACTAAGAACAAGATATACTTCCCTCTCATTCTCTGGAATAGCATTAATCAAAGCCTCAATATCATCTCTCTGATTTCTGTTTTTATGAGAACGGCCAGCTGTATCTACAAATATAATATCATAATCATTAAACTCTTCCCTAGCCTCAAGCATCTCATCTACATTATATATTACTTTTAAAGGTATTCCAAGTATATTTGCATAGGTTCTAATCTGTTCCACAGCTGCAATACGATAGGTATCAGAAGTAATAAAGGCAACCTTGGCCTTTCCATCAACCTTAAATTTTGAGGCTATCTTAGCAATAGTCGTTGTCTTTCCAACTCCTGTAGGTCCTATAAAAAAAACAAATTTAGGAGTATCACCCTTTATATTAATGGTCCTAGGTTGACCTAATTTAAGAACAATCTTTTGATAAATACTAGCTAAAATATTGTCCATGGACGAATCCTTTTTTAAGGTGCCTTCTATTTCGTTTACAATTTGGTTGGCATATTTCTCATCAACCTCATTTGTAATAAGCTGGTTGTAAATAAGCTGTATACAAGCAAGATTCTTGTTAACCGCATTGACCCTTGTAGCAGCTGATAGACTTTCATCCTTTTCTACCATCTGCTTTTCAAGTAGGCTTTGCAAATTATTAAGTTTTTCCTCAATTGCAGAGGATTCCTTATCAAAATTATGATTTGGTATAGGCTTATTAGGCTTTTCATCGTATATTATATCAGGAAAATTCTGTTTCTTTACCAGAGCCTGCTTATCATTTTTATAAGAAACATTATCATCAATAGCTGCTGTAATTTCTACTAAGGGTTTCCTAAATAATCTATAAAAGCCCTTAGGTACAATAGTTTTTATATTCATAACAATTGCATCATTGCCAAGTTCTTCCTTGGCAAGCATGATTGCTTCAGTCTCTGTATTTGCTTGATATTTTTTTATAATCACTAAACTGTCACCATCCCTACCGACTGTAATTCTACGTTGGAATCAATCTCATTATATGATACCACGGTTAAATCTTTAAAATATTCCTGTGTCAGTCTTTTAAAGTACATCCTCACTATAGGCGATGTAATAATAATAGGGTTCTTCCCGAGTTCCTCCAACTTCTGTATCTCAGACTGTACAGAATTAATAATCTCCTTGGTGATTTCTGGGTCCAATGCCAAATAAGCACCCTGTTCTGTCTGCTTAACTGAATCCATAATTTCCTGTTCAACCTTAGGGTCAAGGGTAACAACACTAGTCATGTCCCCCTCAGGAAAGTATTTCTTAGAAATAGCTCTTTTTAAATTCTGTCTAACATATTCTGTTAATACATCTATATCCCTGGTTGAAGCCGCATAATCTGCCAAGGTTTCAAGAATGCTAACTAGATCTCTGGTGGAAATTTGCTCACGTAGGAGATTCTGAAGTACCTTCTGTATCTCACCTACACTAAGCAACTTTGGAACCAATTCTGATATAAGTATTTGATTTGATTCCTGTATATTATTGATAAGATTTTGTACATCCTGTCTAGTAAGCAATTCGTGTATATGACTTCTAATTACCTCTGTTAAATGGGTAGCAATAATAGAAGGGGGATCTACAACTGTATATCCTAAGGATTCTGCCCTTTCTCTCTGGCTCTCAGTAATCCATATTGCTGGTAAGTGGAAGGATGGCTCAAATGTAGGTATTCCAGTAATTTCATCCTCAACATAACCAGGGTTCATAGCCATATAATGGTCAAAAAGTATTTCCCCATCACTTACCTGTATACCTTTGATTTTTATTATATATTGATTGGGGTTTAACTGTATATTATCTCGCAAACGAATCATTGGTACAACTGTACCTAATTCTATTGCAATCTGTCTTCTTATAAGAACTACACGGTCAAGAAGGTCTCCTCCCTGATTCATATCTGCTAAGGGAATTATACCATAACCAAATTCCAGTTCAATTGGATCTACCTGCAAAAGAGATGCAACATTCTCAGGCTTACGAATTTCATCAGCCTCAGCCTCTTCAGAGGATACCTCGCTTTCTATGGATGAAATTTCTATCTTTTCTGCAATAGCCCTGGCTGAAAATATAAAAGCCAACCCATAGCCTGCAAATAGGAAGGCATTAAGAGGCGTAAATAGACCTAATACAATCATACTGATACCAACAATATAAAGCACCTTAGGAATGGCAAATAGCTGACCAATAATCATGTCACCAAAGTCTGCCTCCTTGGAGACCTTTGTAACAAGAATACCCGTTGCCAAGGATATCATTAGGGATGGAATCTGTGATACTAAACCATCACCAATAGTAAGTATTGAATATTCCTGAAGTGCTTCCATAGCTGACATGTTCTGGTTTAGCATACCCGTAATGGTTCCACCGGCCATATTAATAACAGTAATAATAAGTCCAGCAACAGCGTCACCCTTAACATACTTAGTTGCACCGTCCATGGAGCCAAAAAATGCAGCTTCATCTTGAATCTTCTGTCTTCGCTCAATCGCCTGTGCATCAGTAATTGCACCAGTATTTAAATCTGCATCAATAGCCATCTGCTTACCGGGCATAGCATCAAGTGTAAACCTTGCTGTTACCTCAGCCACTCTTTCTGAGCCCTTGTTAATTACTATAAACTGAACCATAATTAATATAATAAATACTATAACACCGATAACCAAATCGCCGCCACCGACGAATTCACCAAAGGTTCTAACAACCTTTCCTGGGTTACCAGTAGATAAAATCAATTTTGTGCTGGATATATTTAGGGCAACACGAAAAATCGTGGTGAATAAAAGTATAGTAGGAAAGGCCGACATATTGAGGACTTCCTTAATAAACATAGCATTAAATAATATCACCAAAGCAATAGAAATATTTAGCGCAAGGAAAAAGTCCAACAAATGAGGACTCATGGGTATGACTAAAAATAGTATTGCCGCTAATATATAGAGTCCAACAGCTATATCATTCCTCTTCATGCCAAGCTTCCCATGCCTTTCTGGTGAAATACTACCTTATTATTTTCCAATGTGAATAAGCTCCAAGCTATAGCTTACCCTTTAGCTTATATACATAGGCAAGAACCTCTGCTGTCATCTGATAGAGCTCTGCCGGAATTTCATCACCGACCTCTACATTGTAGTAAAGCATCCTTGCTAATGGTTTGTTTTCAACAATATCTATCTGATTTTCCTTTGCAACCTCTTTTATCTTAAGAGCCAGATAATCGGCTCCCTTTGCCAAAAGAATTGGCGCCTGTGATGTTTCTTTGTCATACTTTATTGCAGCTGCAAAATGAGTAGGATTAGTGATTACTACATCCGCCTGAGGAAGCTGTTGCATCATTCTTCTCTGAGATACCTCCATCATCTTAGAGCGGATTTTTCTTTTTATTAGAGGATCTCCTTCTGTCTGTTTGTATTCATCCTTAACCTCTTGCTTTGTCATCCTCATATCTTTTTTAAATTTAAACTTTTGGTACAAATAATCTGCCATTCCAACTATAAAAAAAATCATACTAATCCTTAGTCCTAAATCAATAACTATCTTGCCAATCAATGCAACTGCTTGAAAGAGACTAATATCATATAGAATTAACAAAGTAGTCCATTCACCTTTTAAAGTGCTATATGATATATATCCAATAATAACGACTTTAATAGTTTCTATTACTAAGGTAAATAACTTGTCTTTAGAAAATATTTTCTTAAATCCGCTAATAGGGCTTAACTTATTCAGTTTGGGCTTTAATGGTTTTCCTGATACTTTCCACTTGACCTGCACTAAAACAGTAACAAAAGACACAAGCATAGCAATTAAAAATATAGGAAGGCAAATTACTATTATCTTAAGGATTGCATCTTGTAGAAGTCCTTCAGTCATAACAAGTGTAAATTCTCCATCCAGCATTTTATTCATATTCTGAAAGGAGCTACGGAAGGTTTCGATAAACTTTTCTCCTATATAGCCTACAAATACCCTCAAGGTTAAAAACAATGCTACTAGCTCTGCTGAGGTTGTTAATTCCTTACTTCTTGCAACCTGACCTTCATTTCTAGCATCAGAGAGCTTTTTTGTTGTCGGTTGCTCTGTCTTATCTGCTCCTTCGGCAAAGAACTGCAAATCATAAGGAAACAGATACTGGTGCCTGGTTCCTACTTCCCAACGAAACTGTTTCAATATTCTCCACCTAATCCTTTGTCTTGGGATATCTAGTTATTCCACATATGTTATGCTCTATCCCTGCATAATACCAATAATAGATCTAAGTAGCTTAGACATCTCATTAAATATAAAATCTGCAACAGAAGGTGTAAGTCCAATTATTAAATATAAAACAATTAGCCCAACCAGTACCTTTAACTGTAAGCCAATAACAAACATATTCATCTGCGGAGCCACCTTGGCCAAAATACCTAAAATCGTATTTACTATTAATATAGCAGCAAATACAGGTAGCACAATACGCATGGCAATAATAAAATAGTTAGCTACAAATTGTAACATTAATTGATACAAATTTGGTGGGAATATTGCCTCCCCTAAGCCTATTACCTTATATGAATCCACTACTGCTAATAAAATATAATGATGCATGTCAGTAATTATCATGAGTAGAAGAACTAGGTAACCATATAAATTTGAAGTAATTGTAGACTGGATTCTAGTAATCGGATCCAGCTGATTAATCATGGAAAAGCCAATCTCCATATCTATAATTTGCCCAGCAAATGAAAGAATATGGTAAGCTATATTTGAAAACAGACCCATAAGGGCTCCTGCTATTGCTTCCTTAATAACTAATATTGCATATCCAATAATTCCAATATATTCAACTGTAGATATTGGTAAAGTATAAAAAATAATTATTGATATAAAAATCGAAAATCCTGCTTTAACCCTAATAGGTATATTCTTCAAGGAAAATATGGGGGCAGTGTAGATAAAGCCACTCATCCTTACAATTATCAAAAAAAATATCTCAAAATTCTCTAATGTAAACGTCATATCGCTCTAATATAATAACCAAAGTTTGTAAACAATTGTACCATAAATTCTCTGATAGACGTCAGCATCCAATTGCCAAATAGCAGCACAACCAATAGAATTGCAATCAGCTTAGGAACAAATGTTAGTGTCTGTTCCTGAATAGATGTTACCGTCTGTAGTATACTCACAATAAGACCAACAACTAAGGATACAATTAAAATGGGGGCTGCTACTTTTATTATTAAGAATATAGTATCCCTAGCTATATCAATTATTATATTCTCACTCATAATCTACATCCCTCCTAATAATAATGTTAACTAATAAAATGTCTTTACTAATTCTCCAATAATAAGATTCCAGCCATCTGCTATAATAAATAATAATATCTTAAAGGGCATGGCAATCATTGTTGGCGGTAGCATCATCATTCCCATGGACATTAAAGTGGAAGCTACTACCATATCAATTACTATAAAAGGTATATATATTAAAAATCCAATTATAAATGCTTTTCGAAGTTCGCTTATAATGAAAGAAGGAATTACAACGGTTATGGGTATTTCATCCACAGTATCTACAGTTGTAATACCTGCTATATCCATAAATAATCTCAAATCTTTAACATCCGTCTGTTCTAGCATAAAGCTTCTAATAGGGGCTGCGCCAACCTTAAAGGCTTCTTCGCTAGATATCTCTCCCTGCGATAATGGAATAACCGCATTTGTATTTATCTGAGTAAATACAGGGGACATAATAAAGAATGTCAAGAACAAAGCCAATCCAATAAGTATCTGGTTCGGAGGTGTTGTCTGAGTCCCAAGGGCCGACCGTACAAAATGCAATACTATAACTATTCTTGTAAAAGAAGTAACCATAATAAGTATTGACGGAGCCAAAGTGATAACAGTTAGAACCAATAATATCTGCAGAGTAGATGACAAGCTACCCTCATCTTCGTCAGTATTTAACCTAAACTCTAGTGGACCAAAGGTGCCACTAACATTATTCTCTGTACCACGAATACTCTCTGCAGTATCCTCAGTTGTGACGGTATCTATAACACTTGCAGCTGATACCCTTTTTGCCCCTGATATAAGTATCAGTGCGGTTATCAACAGCAATATGGCAATTGCCATCCTAATACCAATCCGTTTCATTTCCGATGCAATCATGGATACCAACCTTTACTCTTTATTACCCTTAAGCTTTTCAAAAATCCGATGAAAGCTTAGCTTTTCATCCTCATTAACTTCGTGGGTTATAATATCATCTTCATCTAACTCCGTAATGTAAGTTATTTGCTCCTTGGAAACTCCAAGAACCAAGTATTTATTGGCGATCTTAACTATATGTAACATACTGTTGGTGTTCATTGCATAGCTCTCTATTACTTGTATATTTCCTTCCTTTAATTGTCCCAGTTTGTATCGTCCAACAAATCTGGAAGTATAATAGGCAGCAATTAGTATAATGATTAATAATAAACATAGACCAAGCAACTGTAACACATTATCATATGTTGAAGTCCTCTCAGGTGTTACCTTACTAGTAGTATTATTTAAATCACTTAAGTATTCATCTTGGGTACTATGTAATATTAACATTGCTCTCATCAACATGATTGTTTAACCTACTGCTTTCTTTACAGCCTCCAAAACTCTGTCTGCTTGGAAAGGCTTTACAATAAAATCCTTGGCCCCTGATTGAATTGATTCAATAACCATGGCCTGTTGCCCCATTGCTGAACACATAATAATATTGGCAGCAGGGTCAAGTGATTTGATTTTCTTTAAAGCCTGTATACCATCCATTTCAGGCATGGTAATATCCATCATCACTAAGTCCGGTTTAGTCTCTGTGTACTTTTCGATAGCCCTTAAACCGTTTTCTGCTTCTCCAGCGATGTTATAACCATTTTTAATTAAGATATCCTTAATCATCATTCTCATAAATGCTGCATCATCACAGATTAAAATACTTTTTGCCATCTTAATTCTCCTATCATAATATATTGTATTACTGTTAATGCTTTATAATTTCAGTAACCCTAATGCCAAATGCTTCTTCCATAACAACGACTTCGCCCTTTGCAACAAATTTTCCATTAACTAGGACATCAATCGGTTCCCCTGCCAGTCTATTAAGCTCAAT
>CAZMYP010000035.1:0-20477 GCA_964570535.1 uncultured Herbinix sp. | reverse complement strand
TACTCCTTTCTTCAACAACTACAGACCTCAGTTCTATTTCAGAACAACTGACGTTACAGGCGTTTGTAATTTACCTGAGGGCGTTGAGATGTGTATGCCTGGTGATAACATTGAGATGACAATCGAGCTAATCTACCCTATCGCTATGGAGCAAGGTTTAGGCTTTGCTATTCGTGAAGGTGGACGTACCGTTGGTTCAGGTAAGGTTGCTACAATCATCGAATAATTAAATATTATTTAATAAAATCAAGCCTGCTGAGGATTTCCTCGGCAGGCTTTTTTGACTTAAAATGCAAAATTTTGTATGTTTAGAGATAATAAGGTAAAATAAATAGAAATAATGAATATTCATAGTAGCTTTTCATAGGGTAAAGTTTTTAAATTAACCTTTGAAAAAAACGGAAAATATGATATTATAAGCTATAGTATGTTTGAGTTGATTAATTTGGGAAAAAATATTGTTTTTTTAGAGCTAATAAAAACATATAACATATTAATGGGATAAAAAGAGTAAAACAATATACGATATATATCTATATTATATACGGTTTAGGAAAGGAGCTACGAAATGTTGAGTACTGATATTGGAATTGATTTGGGAACAGCAAGCGTATTAGTTTATATAAAGGGGAAGGGCGTTGTACTTAAGGAACCCTCAGTAGTGGCTTTTGACAGAGACACTAATAAGATTAAGGCTATTGGTGAAGAAGCCAGATTGATGCTAGGAAGGACTCCTGGTAATATTATTGCGGTTAGGCCATTAAGACAGGGCGTTATTTCTGATTATACTGTAACCGAGAAGATGCTAAAGTATTTTATTCAAAAGGCTGTTGGAAGACAAAGATTTAGAAAGCCCAGAATTAGTGTTTGCGTTCCAAGTGGTGTAACTGAGGTTGAGAAGAAGGCAGTTGAGGATGCTACTTATCAGGCAGGCGCAAGAGAGGTTGCTATTATTGAAGAGCCTATAGCTGCGGCAATTGGTGCAGGCATTGATATTTCAAGGCCATGTGGCAATATGATAGTAGACGTTGGTGGTGGTACAACAGATATTGCTGTTATTTCCCTAGGTGGTACAGTTGTAAGTACATCTGTAAAAATAGCTGGGGATGATTTTGATGATGCAATTATCAGATATATGAGAAAGAAACATAATCTTTTGATTGGTGAAAGGACTGCAGAAGATATTAAGATAAAGATAGGATCTGCATATAGAAGACCAGAGACTGTATCAATGGAGGTAAGAGGAAGGAACCTGGTAACAGGACTTCCAAAGACAATATCAGTATCCTCAGAAGAAACAGAAGAGGCCTTAAGAGAAACAACCTCACAAATTGTTGAAGCTGTTCATAGTGTTTTGGAGAAGACTCCTCCGGAACTAGCAGCAGATATTGCTGATAGGGGTATTGTTTTAACTGGAGGTGGATGCCTCTTATATGGACTAGAGGAACTTATTGAAGAGAAAACAGGAATTACCACTATGACTTCTGAAGACCCAATGACAGCAGTTGCTGTTGGAACTGGTAAGTTTGTTGAGTTTTTAAGTGGACGAAGAGATTAACTTTACCCATACATCCATAGAGATAAAGGAGCTGATTTAAGTGGTTAGAGGATTATATACAGCATATACCGGAATGGCAAATGAACAAAAGAGATTAGATATTATTGCAAATAATCTTGCAAATTCAGCAACCGTAGGGTATAAGGAGGAAAATGTTACTAACCAGGCTTTCGATGACCTTCTTACTATTAAGATACGTGATGATTCTGAGGCATATAATGATAGAGCTATTGGAAAAATGAGTTTAGGGGTTAAGCTAGGTGAGGCATATACAAGCCACCTACAGGGTTCGATAAGACAAACTGGTCACCCTTATCATATGGCATTGCAAGGAAAAGGTTTTTTTGCAATGTCGGTTACGGATTCCAATGGAAATGCCGATATTAAATATACCCGTAATGGTTCATTTACCATGACAAAGGATGGTCATATTGTGGATACAGATGGAAATCACCTACTTGGAGAAAGTGGAGAGGTGATTATTCCTACTGATGCTGTAGATGTAGTTGTGGATGCGACCGGAGCAATCTATGCAGATGGGAATTTTGTGGACAATCTTTTACTAGTAGACTTTGAGAATTATGATTACCTCACTAAGCGTGGGGACACAATGTTTGAAACTGTAGAGGGCGCATCAATTATACCAGCTACTGCCAGCGTGAATCAGGGCTTTACTGAGCAGTCTAATGTTAATGTGGTATCTGAAATGGTTGAGATGATAGCCGTAACAAGAGCCTATGAGGCAAACCAGAAGGTGATACAATCAATAGATCAAACCCTTGAACTGGCTGCTAATTCTATCGGAAAAGTATAATTGATAGATTCAATACATGATAGGAGGAAGACAATATGATGAGATCCTTATGGACTGCATCGTCAGGAATGACAGCCCAACAGACTAATGTAGATACTATATCCAACAACCTAGCCAATATTAATACTACAGGCTATAAGAGAGAATCAGCAGAATTTAAATCATTGCTTTATCAGACAATACAGGAGAATTCCTATGATACTAATGGAGCTCTTAAGCCGGCTGGTATTCAGGTAGGCCTTGGAGTACGAAACTCTGCAATAACATCTCTTTTTACTCAGGGCTCACTACTTGAGACCGGTAATGATTATGATTTTGCTATAGATGGTAATGGTTTCTTTATGGTGAGAACTCAAGATGGAAGTATTGGCTATACAAGAAATGGATCCTTTGGGCTTGCCAATGGAGTTGAAGGCTTGACAATTTCAGATTCTGATGGGAATCCTCTTCTTGATAATACAGGGTTGCCAATTGTTATTGAAGAAAATTACAATGCTGCAAAGGTAACAATTAATGAGTATGGCGAATTATTTTATGCTGATGACAATAATGATATAAGCTCCATGGGTATAACAATTGGATTAGCACAATTTAATAATCCAGGAGGTCTTGTAAAATCAACTGGAAGCTTGCTTAAGGAGTCAGAAAGCTCAGGAACACCTAGGCTGGAGAATGAGGATGCTTTGCTTAAGAAAAGTAAAGTAAGACAAAGATTTCTAGAGGGCTCTAATGTACAGGCAGTAGATGAAATGGTTAACCTTATTGTTGCACAAAGGGCATATGAAATGAATTCAAAGATTATTACTGCTGCCGATCAGATGTTACAGCAAGCTAATAACTTAAGATAGAGACTACTATTATGTCTAATAGGAATAAGATTAATAGCCTTAGGTCTCATATATTTGATTACGAAGGGGGCGAAGCAAACCTTGAGTACACCTATTGAACTAAATTCACATTATTATAATACTGGAACAATGGCTGCAGATAAGGCCAGGGATAAAGTTCTGGAGGAAAAATTAAATAATAAGACGGCCACAGACGAAGAACTGATGGAGGTTTGTAAAAGCTTTGAGACATATTTTCTTGAGCAGGTTATGAAGGGTATGGAGAAAACTATCCCCTATGAGGGAAAAAAGAATCCTTACCTGGAACAATTCGGAGACATACTTAATCAAGAATATGCCAAGAGTGCCACAGAGAATCAAGAGCTTGGGTTGGCAAAGATGTTATATGAGTCCATGAAAAGAAATAGTTAGGATATAAATTGTCATTTTAAACAATTTGTCCACAAGGTGGATATGGTTTGGAATGACATTTTTATTGGGTGCACTTGTAAGGAGGTAGATCCCGTGGCCGAGACAGTAGAGGGATATATAGAAAAGATTGTTTTTCGCAATGATGTGAATGGTTATACGGTTTTTAGCCTTGTGCATGAAGAAACCGAGCTTACCTGTGTTGGATATCTTACTATGATTAGTGAGGGCGAGTTTATTCAGGCATCAGGCGGCTTTACTGAGCATCCGGTATACGGAGAACAATTTTTAATGGAAGGATATGAAATCAAGGAGCCTGAGGATGCCTATTCCATAGAGCTTTACTTAAGCTCCGGTGCAATTAAGGGAGTAGGAAAAGCCTTAGCAGCTAGGATTGTAAAGAAATTTGGAGATAGTACCTTTCGTACAATTGTAGAGGAACCTGAAAGATTAAGTGAAATCAAAGGAATTAGTGAGCGTAAGGCACAAGAGATATATCGTCAATTTGAGGATAAAAGGGACATGAGAAATGCTATGATGTTCCTACAAAAATATAATATAACAGGAAGTCTAGCTGTAAGAATTTTTAAAGAATACGGTCAGAAAATGTATGATATTATTAGAGAAAACCCCTATAGAATGGCTGAAGACATTAGTGGAGTAGGTTTTAAGACAGCTGATGATATTGCAAGAAGAATTGGCATTGAACCAGACTCTGATTATAGGATTAAAGCTGGAATTTTGTATCTACTGGTACATGCAAGCGGTGAGGGACATGTATATCTGCCTGAGCAGGAACTCATATATAGAGCCAAGGAGCTTTTGCAGGCAGAGGAAGAAGCTATTCATCGTCAAATCATGAGTTTAAATATTGAAAAGAAAATAATGTTAACAGAAGACAATAATGAAAAAATGATTTATTCAGCTGTGTTTTATTATATGGAGCTGAATATCGCTAGGATGCTTCATGATTTAAATATTAGTTATGATTATGATAGTATTGCTTTAGGTAAGAGGCTAGATCAGATTGAAGATTTGATAGATACCACTCTTGATGAGCAGCAAAGAGCTGCGGTAAAAGAAGCAGTATATAATGGTCTATTAATAGTTACAGGAGGACCAGGCACTGGAAAGACAACCACTATTAATGCTATTATTAAATTATTTGAAGCTGAAGGACTTGACATACTCCTTGCTGCTCCCACTGGTAGAGCGGCAAAAAGAATGAGTGAAACCACAGGATATGAGGCAAGGACCATCCACAGGCTTTTGGAGCTTAGCAAGCTAACACAGGGTGATGGAAGTAATTACACCTTTGAGCGTAATGAAACCAATCCCTTGGAGACTGACCTTCTTATTATTGACGAGATGTCTATGGTTGATATTAGTCTGATGAACGCCTTGCTCAAGGCTATTTCTGTAGGAACCAGACTGATTTTAGTAGGGGATGTGAATCAGCTTCCCAGTGTAGGGCCGGGAAATGTCCTAAAGGATATTATTAACTCCCAGCGTTTTAATGTGGTTATGCTTACTAAGATATTTCGCCAGTCAGTAGGGAGTGATATTATTGTAAATGCCCATAAGATTAATGCAGGTGAGCAGATCTGCCTAGACAACAAGAGCATGGATTTCTTTCTACTAAAAAGAAATGAAACGGATATTATCACTGCTGTAATGATTAATTTGATTAAGAATAAGCTACCAGCTTATGTTAAGGCCACACCTCTTGATATTCAAGTGCTTACACCTATGAGAAAGGGTGAATTAGGAGTTGAGAGGCTTAACAAGGCTCTTCAGATGGCTCTAAATCCACCCTCTAAGAATAAAAATGAAAAGGAATATAGTCAGGGCGTTTTTCGTGAGGGCGATAAGGTGATGCAGATTAAAAACAATTATCAGCTTCCATGGGAGGTAAAGAACAGCTATGATATAACCACCCATACTGGTGCTGGTGTATTCAACGGTGATGCAGGGCTAATTAAGGAGATTAATTTATTTTCTGAGCACATGATAGTTGAGTTTGATGATAATAGGCTTGTTGACTACAGCTTCAGTCAAATGGATGAGCTGGAGCTTGCCTATGCCATTACTATACATAAATCTCAAGGGAGTGAATATCCTGCCATTATTTTACCCATATTAGATGGGCCCAGGCTTTTATTTAATCGGAATCTGCTTTACACAGCAGTGACTAGGGCAAAAAGCTGTGTTGTTATAGTTGGAAGTGACACAATGGTAAAGAATATGATTGATAATAAAAGAGAGCAAAGCAGGTATTCCAGGCTAAGTGAGCAGATAAAGGAAATGGCCTTATAAATTATCTAGTGCATTATCATAGAAAATGGGTTATAATGTTTCATGTAATGTGAAGTTTCATACTATTATATTAAGGATGCATGCAAATTGGAGGTTATAAAATTGTCAGTTACAACTTTGGTTATAATGGCGGCAGGAATGGGTAGTAGATTCGGAGGAATTAAGCAGTTGGAGCCTGTTGGGCCAAATGGTGAAATTATTATGGATTATTCTATTTATGATGCTAAGGCTGCTGGATTTAATAAGGTAGTTTTTATTATTCGCAAGGACCTTGAAAAGGATTTTAGAGAAGTAATTGGGAATCGTGTTGCAGAGCATATCAATGTTGAGTATGTATTTCAAGAAGCTAATGCTTTGCCAGAAGGATTTGAACTGCAAAATGGTCGTACAAAACCATGGGGTACAGGGCAGGCAGTTTTATGCTGTAAGGATGTTGTTAATGAACCCTTTGCTGTAATTAATGCAGATGATTATTACGGGAAGGAAGCATTTCGAATTATTTATAATTATCTAAATTCAGAGACAGAGGATTCCTATCTATATTGCATGGCAGGTTTTGTTTTAGGTAATACCCTAAGTGAGAACGGAGCCGTTACCCGTGGTGTATGCAAAGCTAATGCTGATGGTTGGTTGGTTGATATAGTTGAAACATCAGATATAATAAAGGATGGTAACCATGCTAGGGCTACAGCTAAGGATGGAAGTGATACCAATATTGACCTTGATAGTATAGTATCCATGAACATGTGGGGCTTCAGGCCAAGTTTATTTGATGAACTTGAAAAGGGATTTGAAGAGTTTTTGACTGGTCTATCATCAGAGGATATTAAGAAGGAATACTTATTGCCTGAGGTGGTAGGTAACATGGTCTATAGTAATAAGGCGAAGGTAAAGGTATTAAAGACTTTAGATAAATGGTTTGGTGTAACTTATAAGGAGGATAAGGACTTGGTAATTGCATCCATTAGTGATTTGATTAACAAGGGTGTTTATCCCCATAAGCTTTTTCCATAGATAAGAGTAACAAGAGCAAACAAAGGAGTATGTATTGCTACAAGCATTATTAGATATATTGTATCCGGTTAGATGCCCGGTTTGCGAAAACATAGTAACTCCCAAGGGGAAGAAAATTTGTAGCCCTTGTGAAAAGAAACTACAGCTTATTACAGAACCGCGTTGTAAAAAGTGCAGCAAACCTATAGATCAGGACCAAAGAGAATACTGCAGTGATTGTGAACGCAAGAATTATCACTTTGAACATGGTTATTCTGTATGGATATATAATTCTACCATGAAGAAATCAATTGCTAACTTTAAGTATTCCTATAAAAGAGAATATGCCAAATACTATATCCAAGAAATCATTAGGGAATATGGAAGAGTAATAAAGAAACTAGCCCCAGATGCTTTGGTGCCAGTGCCTATACATGAAAGCAAATATCGTGAAAGAGGATATAACCAAGCAGAGATACTTGCTAAGGGTATTGGTAAGGAGCTAGATATTCCTGTTTTGCCTCATCTGCTTATTAGAAATAAAAAAACATTACCTCAAAAACAACTTAGTGACAAGGAAAGGTTACGAAATCTTCAGAAAGCCTTTGTCTATAATGAGAAATTTGCTAATAATTACTCAAAAAGTATAAAGAGGGTTTTGCTGGTTGATGATATTTATACCACGGGTAGCACCATTGAAGCCTGTGCCAATATATTAAGACATAATGGAATTGAACATATTCATTTTATTACCCTATGTATAGGAAAAGGATTTTAAGATGATCTAATCTAGAGGAATGAACAGGAGGAAAATGTATGGATGTAAGAAATTGTAGAACTTGTGGGAAACTATTTAACCATTTTCAGGGTCCGCCATTATGCCCAACCTGTACGAATGCTCTTGATAAAAAGTTTGAAGAGGTTAAAGAATATGTATATGAACATCCAAGAGTAGACATGAAGGAAGTATCAGAGGTTTTTGAGATCAGTATAGGTCAGATAAAACAATGGATTCGTGAAGAAAAATTGTCTTTTGCGGAGGATTCTATGATTGGAATCGACTGTGAAAGCTGTGGTGTTACAATTAAAACGGGAAGATTTTGTAAAAGCTGCAAGGATAAGCTTACCAAGGGATTTTCGGATCTCTACCCTAGCGATGCGCGTGCACAAAAGCCTAAGGATTCTCGCGAAAGTGCCAGAATGAGATTTCTAGAATAAGCAAAATAAAAGCCTGATGTTAAGGTACCCTATGTCAAGTAGACAGGGACAGTTAACATCAGGCTTTGTTATATAATAGGAAAGTTCGTCCTATTATATAACAAATGCTCCGCAAGGATGCGCACTCGCGCGCTTTGTATTTAGCCAGTAAGTGGCCGCGCTTGGCGCGAGGGTTTCGCAAGCGAAACCCTTTCTTGATTGGGACTATTCTATAGATTTGATACCATTATCTTCTATAATAATTGTTCCTTCTTTATATAACTTACCAATAGCCCTTTTAAAAGCATTCTTACTTAATTGGAATTGATTTTTTATATCTTCTGCGTCTGATTTATCGTGGTAAGGTAGAAAACCCCCAGCATCCTTAAGCTTTGATAATATAATATCAGCATCAGAATCTATCTGAAGGTAGGATTTTTTTCTAAGGCTAAGGGTTAGTTTGCCGTCCTCCCTAGTGTTAATAACCCTTGCCACTACTTTTTCCCCTAGAGTAATTGGTTTGAAAAGTTCTATATTGGGTATTAGGGCAGAATAAAGATTATCAACAGCTACGAATGTTCCGAAGGCGTCTATTTGATCATATACAGTTCCGGATACGATATCTCCTTTTTTATATTTAGAAGAGGTGGAGAGGTAATCATAAACCTTCATAGTTCCACATAAACGACTGCTCTTGTCTACATATAAGGATACTAGAACCTTATCACCTTCATTAACCTTATATGTCTGCTCCTTAAAAGGCAGCAGAAGATCCTTCATTAGACCCCATTCTAGGAAGGCACCAATCTTTGTTACTTCCTTAACCTTAAGCTCTGCAAGTCCACCAACAGTAAGGGGAACAGTAGCTGTCGTAGCAATATCTCTATCTTCGGAATCCTTATATACAAACACGTTAATCTTATCATTAAGCTGTGTATCTTCAGGAACCTCTTTTAAGGGAAGAAGAATCTTTTGACTATTAGCAACTCCCGGCTCATAAAGATATACCCCAAAGTCTGTTCTATTAGATACCTCTAATATTTGATATTTTCCTAATTCAATCATTTTCGAATCCTTTCTGATTCTTATTATAAAACCCAGATATACTTGAAATGTTAGTTGCTATTGCTGGTAAATTCTACAACCGCATAGGGTTTTTTTTCTATACTATCTAGAACTACATAGTATTTGTTGTCCATCACTGATACTCTAGGAATTATAATATCTCCATAAAGAGCTTGTCTTTTATATTCTACACGCATATTGGAGATTATAAAATCATTTGCTATAAACTCCTCAGCCATTTTAATATACTGACCATTGTTTACATGATTATACGAATCAATGTGAGACTTATTAACAGAAAAGGAGGGAAAGTCCTCAAGCTCTTTTGGAAGAGCAATCTTCCTATCCATATGCTCCATGGGATAAGAAGGCTCAAGCTGGTAACCTGTATTCTCCTTAGGGACCTTTATTGGACATTTGTTCTCGACATCCATGTAAACCCATATAGAGTCAGCCACTGATAGAACATCCTGATTGACATCCTTCATTATAAAGTTTCGGAATCCGTATATCCCTTTAAAGGCGTAAGGCCATGTACCAATGGTTATATTATCCCCAAGTCTGGCAGGCTTGTAAATCTGTAGCTGCCAGCTGGCCAACAACCATACTCTTTTTTTCGTTTCCAAATAAGAGAGACCCAAATTCAAATCCTCTGACTGAAATGTACTGCAATCCTGATAATAATTAATTATTGAAGAGGGATCCATAATACCTTTATAATGATTTAATTCTGTATAGCGAACACGACTGTTAAATGTATACATAAATTAGCCTTTCAAAATCCTAATAATAAAGTTCTACAAAATAAAAGATACCATATATTCTCTGAAAATACCAGTAAAGTTTATAATCAGATAAACATATGGACATATTATAAGAAGCTAAATCTAAAGATAGCATTAATAACGATGTTTTGATATAATAAGTTTACTTAAGGATGCTAAAGGAAGCCTATAGCTTGAGATCAATATTTTGTCCCAAGTGAGGCGCGACAGATTGTTCCATCATATTTATCATGCTTTGTCCCATTTCTTGAATTGTATCTAGGCTTTTAGCCAATACAGCAACACCCACATCGACGCTGTTAAGGGAGGGACCAGTTGGTATAGGCATGGATTCTATTCTCATATAATGCTCCATTTCTGCTACTAAGCGAATTAAAGACTATACTTGACAGTTACTAAAACATATTTACTATATATATTATATCATGCTTTTACAAAAAAACAAAATATAATTTAACAAATAATTTTCAGAGGAGGATTTATATGATTTATGATGTTGTAATAATAGGCTCAGGTCCTGCTGGATTGGCAGCTGCAATATATGCACAGAGGTCGGAGCTTAAAAATATAGTAATCGAAAAGACCGGTATAAGTGGCGGACAGATTATTAATACCTATGAGGTTGATAATTATCCAGGAACTCCTGGCATTAGTGGATTTGATCTTAGTGATAAGTTTAGAGAGCATTGTGATAGGTTGAATACTACCTTTATTACTGGAGAGGTAGTTGGCTTCAAGCTGGAGGATGATATTAAAGTGGTAACCTTGGATGATGGAACACAATATCGTTCAAAAACAGTAGTAATTGCATCAGGTGGCCAACCACGCCATTTAAATGTCCCTGGAGAAGCTAGGCTGTCGGGTCTTGGAGCATCCTATTGTGCAACCTGTGATGGTGCCTTCTTTAAGAACAGAGTTGTTGCAGTTGTAGGTGGAGGGGATGTTGCCGTAGAGGATGCTATTTTCTTGTCTAGAATATGTGAAAAGGTGTATGTTATTCACAGAAGAGATGAATTTAGAGCTCTAAAGAGCAGTGTTAATAAGCTTCTATCCAATAGTAATGTTACTGTACTATGGGATAGTGTTGTAGAACAAATTAATGGGACGGAAATAGTAGAATCCTTAGATATAAAAAATGTAAAGACCGATGAAAAGTCTAATATAGAGGTTTCAGGTGTATTTATTGCAGTAGGTTATGTTCCGAACTCTCAGATTTACAAGGATATTGTGGCTATTGACGATTCGGGTTATATTATTGCAGGAGAAAACTGTGAAACAAACCTATCAGGGGTATTTGCTGCAGGAGATATAAGAACAAAGGATTTAAGACAGATCATTACAGCGGCATCGGACGGTGCTAATGCAGTGACAGCTGTAGAAAGATATTTAAACAGTAATTAAAATTCGTACAATTAGCTTATATATTCAAAAAAGCAGTGAATTTCTATGTTTTTATCATAATATTCTACAATATATTATTGACACCAAGTATATGGTTTGCTATAATTGTTACTAAAGATGTAATATATTTGTAACAAATCCAACTTAGCATTTTACTTTGCAGTATAAAAGCAGCAATTTGCTTGCAATACTTGGGGGGAAGAATAGATGATAAAGTATCAGGCTATTAAAACTGTAGTTATTGTAGCATCAGCCTTTATGTTTTTAACAATTCTAGATGATACTGCGTATGCTGAGCAGGCTAAGCCAGCTGAGTTTGGAGTAGCAGGCATATCTAAGACACTTGATGAACTATATTCATGTGGAGATCTTAAAGTTAATGACAAGGTGACAGAATTATATAATGCTGAGATATATTCAGCTTATGCAAATTTAGGCGTTTCTATAGCTACTAATTATGTTAATGTAAGAAGTCAACCATCTACTGACAGTGAGGTAGAGGGAAAACTATATAATGGTTGTGCAGCTGATATATTGGAAAGACTTGAAGGGGATTGGGTTAAGATTGTGTCCGGAGATGTGGAGGGCTATATAGCCTCTAATTATCTTGCAATTGGTAAGGAAGCAGAGATACTTGCTGATGAATATGCAGAGAAGACGGCTACGGTTGTTAATACACCTACCTTACGTGTACGAGAGGAACAGAGTTTAGAAGCTAGAACTTTGGAGTTAATTCCTGAAGGAGAGCGTTATCCTGTAATTAAGGAATATGATGAATGGGTCGAGATCCTTATTAGCTCTGACGACCAGGGTGATGATTTTACTGGTTTTGTACATAGAGATTATGTTGATATTGAAGTGAAATTTAAAGAAGCAATTTCCATAGAGGAAGAACAAAGAATAATAAGGCAGCAACAGGAAGCCGAAAGAGCTGAAGCAGAAAGACTACAACGTCTAGCTGAAGAAAAAGAGAAAAAGCGTAAAGAAGAAGCTCGAAGACAGGAAGAGGCTAAAAAGGCTGCAGCTGAACAGAAAAAGAATGAGCAATCCAAGAAGGGAGAGGAAGAGAAGAAGGAAGAATCTTCATCCAGCTCCAATACTGGTAGTGGTACGGGAAGTGAGATTGCTAGTTATGCACAGAAGTTTGTTGGTAACAGATATAAATGGGGTGGAACTAGTCTTACTAAGGGTGCTGACTGCTCAGGCTTTGTACAAACCATATATAGTCAATATGGATATTCAATTCCTAGAGTTTCAAGTGATCAAGCCCGAAATGCAGGACGAAAGATAGATCAAAGTGATCGAAAGCCCGGAGATTTAATATTCTATACCAATAGCAAGGGGAATGTAAACCATGTTGCTATGTATATAGGTAATGATAAGATTGTACATGCAGCAAGTTCTAGGCAGGGTATTATTATTTCCCAGTATAATTACCGAAAAGTATATTGTGTCAGAAGAGTTGTAAATTAATATTATAATAATCAGGCTATTTTATAACACCTTAATATAAGAGGTCAGTTATAAAATAGCCTTTTTTATATAATAGGTAAGTTCGTCCTATTATATAAAAATGCCCCGCAAGGAGCTCACTCACGCGTAATGAAATTATCGCTTCGTGAACGCGTTTCAGCCAAGCTTGCGTAGCAAGCTTGGAGAATCTGCCAAGGCACATTCTTTGATCTGTAATAGTATTGTAATTACAATAAAATTAATCAATTATCATAAAGATTTGAAAATTGATTTAATTAGTGAAATTCTTATATAAAATGAAACTAGCAAAAATCCTAGTAAATACCTATTGACAAATGATGTTATAGTAAAGTTGCACAAAAGCGCTAATTAATTTTACATAAAATGGATAAGGAGAATTTTGAAATAATAATATGTAAAATAGTTATCAACAGAAGAAAACCCTTGATTTTGAATAAAAAGAAGTTATACACGGATTCATCCACATTATCCACAATTACAAACTACTCTTGTCGCATAGGAAAAAACATGTCAAGTTCGAAAATCTGTTTTGGCACTTCTGATAAATCGACTTTTTCTTCATGAAAACTACTTTTTGTACTTGACTTTTTTATTGTCGGAAAACATCTCTTTATAAACTGAATTGACTAAACCTTAACATACAATTTAGAGAATAAGTATTTCTAAAATACTTGTTACTTTTTTATGACTATGCTATAATTTACCTAAGCATATTTATCAAATGCTAAAAGAAGTAAAGGAGTTGATTTTATGCGCTATATTATCAGTGGTAAGAATATTGATGTAACAGAAAGCTTAAAGACAGCGGTATATGAAAAGATTGGGAAGCTGGAACGCTATTTTACTCCAGATACAGAAATTCACGTAACCTTAAGCGTAGAGAAAGAAAGAAAAAAAATCGAGGTAACAATTCCGGTAAAGGGAAGTATTATTAGAGCTGAAGAAGTTAGTAATGATATGTATGCCTCCATTGATTTGGTTGAGGAAATCATAGAACGTCAATTAAGAAAGTATAAGAATAAATTAGTAAATCACAAACAAGCGTCTTCTAATTTTAATAAGTCATTTATAGATGATGATTATCTTGAGGAAGATGGTATTAAGGTAGTTAAGACCAAACGCTTTGCTATTAAGCCCATGGACGCAGAAGAGGCATGTGTTCAGATGGAATTGTTAGGACATAATTTCTATGTATTTAGAAATGCTAGTACAGATGAAGTGAATGTAGTATACAAAAGAAAAGGCAATACCTATGGCCTTATTGAGCCTGAGTATTAGAAGTGTTCGAATCTATAGATTAAATTATTATATAAGTAAATATGAATAATTTCAAAGGAATATAGGCAAGGACTGTTGCATTTAAACACGGAATAATGTCAGTGTTTTGCATCAGTCCTTTGTTCAGCAAATTTATACTAATAAAATTAAGTTGAATAACTATACTTGTAATGTTACAATATTAGGAGAATTGTTGCAAAGAACATGAAAAGCACAGGAGTGAGAATGAAATGGGAGTTTTAGAAAAGATATTCGGGACACATAGTGAGAGAGAAATCAAGCGTGTGTTACCTACTGTAGATATGATAGAGGCTTTGGAGCCTGAGTTTGAAAAGCTATCAGATGATGAACTTAGAATGAAAACTACAGAATTTAAGAACAGACTAAAAAACGGAGAAACTCTTGATGATATTTTGGTAGAAGCCTATGCTACTGTCCGTGAGGCGTCTAAGAGAACTACAGGACTAAGGCACTTTAGGGTACAGCTAATAGGTGGAGTCATACTTCATCAGGGCCGTATCACTGAGATGAGAACTGGTGAAGGTAAAACTCTTGTGTCTACACTACCTGCATATTTAAACGCTCTAGAGGAAAAGGGAGTCCATATTGTTACGGTAAATGATTACTTGGCAAAGCGTGACTCTGAATGGATGGGCCAGATTCATGAGTTTTTAGGCTTAAAGGTAGGGGTTATTTTAAACAGCTTAGATAAGGATGAGCGAAGGGAAGCCTACGCTTGTGATATAACATATGGTACGAATAATGAATATGGCTTTGATTATCTTAAGGATAATATGGTCATATATAAGGAGCAGTTGGTTCAAAGAGATTTGCATTATGCCATTATTGATGAGGTTGACTCCGTACTTATTGATGAAGCAAGAACTCCCCTGATAATATCCGGTAGCAGTGGGAAGTCTACGGATCTTTATCGTGTTTGTGACATATTAGCTAGGCAGCTCACTAAGGGTAAGGAAAGTGGCGAGCTAACTAAGATGGCTGCTATTATGAAGGAAGAGATTACAGAAGAAGGGGATTTTATTGTTAATGAGAAGGAAAAGAATGTCCACCTTACAGCTGATGGAGTTAAGAGGGTTGAAAGTTTCTTTAGTATAGAGAACCTGGCAGATCCTGAGAATCTTGAGATTCAACATAATATTATACTTGCTCTTAGAGCTCAGAATTTAATGCATAAGGACAAAGATTATGTTGTCAAGGACAATGAGGTTCTTATAGTGGACGAGTTTACAGGACGTATTATGCCCGGTAGGCGTTATAGCGATGGACTTCATCAGGCTATTGAAGCTAAGGAAAATGTTAAGGTTAATAGAGAAAGTAAGACACTGGCAACAATTACTTTCCAAAACTTCTTTAATAAATACAGAAAGAAATGTGGTATGACTGGTACTGCATTAACAGAGGAACAAGAGTTTAGAGAAATCTATGGTATGGATGTTATTGAGGTGCCCACAAATGTTCCTGTAATTCGTTTAGATAACCAGGATGCAGTATATAAGACAGCTAAGGAAAAATTAGATGCTATTGTTATGGAAGTAGTCGAATCCCATAAGAAAAACCAACCAGTACTGGTAGGTACTATTACTATTGATGCATCAGAAGAGATTAGTATGCTGCTTAAGAAGAAGAACATTCCACACAATGTACTTAATGCCAAATTTCATGAGATGGAAGCTGAGATTGTAGCTCAGGCTGGTAAGTTAGGCGCTGTTACCATTGCAACTAATATGGCTGGACGTGGTACCGATATTAAGCTTGAAGAAGGTGTGGCAGAGGTTGGAGGCTTAAAGATTATAGGTACAGAGCGTCACGAATCAAGACGTATTGATAACCAGCTAAGAGGACGTGCCGGAAGGCAGGGCGACCCAGGTGAATCACGTTTTTACATCTCTTTAGAGGATGACCTTATGCGCTTATTTGGCTCGGAAAGACTGATGTCTATTTTTAACTCCTTAGGAATACCCGATGGAGAACAGATAGAACATAAGATGCTTTCCAATGCTATAGAGAAGGCCCAGAAGAGAATTGAGGGTAATAACTTTGGATCCAGAAAGAATCTTCTGGAATATGATCAGGTAAATAATGAACAAAGAGAAGTTATTTATGCCGAAAGAAGAAGAGTCCTGGATGGAGAAAGCATGCGGGATACCATATATAAGATGATAACTGATACTGTTGAAGGTTGTGTTAACGCATCTATCAGTGAGGATCAACATGCTAGTGATTGGGATTTAGGTGAATTGAATAACTTACTGTTACCTATTATACCTATGGAACCTGTTGAGATTACTCCTGATCAGGCAAAGTCTATGAAGAAAAATGATCTAATTCAACAGTTAAAGGAAGTGGCAGTTAAGCTTTATGAAGAAAGAGAAGCACAGTTTCCTGAGAGTGAGCATTTGAGAGAAATTGAGAGAGTTATTCTTCTTAAATCAATTGACCGAAAATGGATGGATCATATAGATGATATGGATCAGCTTCGTCAGGGAATCAATCTTCAATCTTATGGAAATCGTCAGCCTGTAGTAGAATATAAGTTTCAGGGATTTGAAATGTTTGAAGCCATGACCGCCTCCATTCAGGAGGAAACAGTGAAAGCTCTTATGTATGTAAGGGTTGAGCAGAAGGTTGAGAGAGAACAGGTTGTTAAGGTTACCGGAACCAATAGAGATGACAGCGTAGCCAATGCTCCTGTCAGAAGAACCGGTAAGAAGGTGCAGCCAAATGATCCATGTCCCTGTGACAGCGGAAGAAAATACAAGCATTGCTGTGGACGTAATGCCTAATATGTAGATTAAGCATTTATAATTTTTATAAATTGTATTATAATACTGAAAGAGGTGATTTAGTGGTTGAGTTAGATCAGTTCAAATATACTTTAGGAACCTATGAAAAACCACTGGTTGAAGTGGGGGATTCACTTTGACCTCGCTACTAAAGAAGTTCGAATAGCAAATATAAATAAGATTATGGAGGAGCCTGGGTTTTGGGATGACGCAAAAAGCGCCCAAGATATTATGAGGGAGCTCAATACTCTTAAAGGTATTTTAGAGGAATATAAAAGACTTAAGTCAGAATATGAAGATGTAGCAACCCTAATCCAAATGGGTTATGAAGAGAACGATGAATCATTAATTTCTGAGATCGGTGAAGCCATGAATTTGTTCATACAAGATCTGGAGGCACTAAAGCTTAAGACTCTACTGTCAGAGGAATATGACGATTACAACGCAATCTTGACCTTGCATGCAGGTGCTGGAGGAACAGAAAGCTGTGACTGGGCCAACATGTTACTTAGAATGTACCAAAGATGGGCTGACAAGAAGGGCTTTGCAACACAAATTCTTGATTTCTTAGATGGTGAAGAGGCTGGAGTGAAATCGGTCACCCTACAAATTAATGGAGAGAATGCTTATGGTTATCTCAAATCAGAAAGAGGTGTTCACCGCTTAGTAAGGATATCGCCTTTTAACGCAGCAGGGAAACGTCAGACTTCATTTGTATCCTGTGATGTTATGCCTGATATTGAGGATGATAAGGGTATAGAAATTGATGAGAAGGAATTGAGAATAGATGCTTACCTTGCTGGTGGTGCTGGTGGACAGCATGTTAATAAAACCTCATCAGCAATACGAATTACTCATATTCCTACTAATATTGTTGTACAGTGTCAAAATGAACGTTCTCAGTTACAGAACAAGGACAAAGCAATGAAGATGCTTAAAGCTAAGTTATATCTTATGAAGCAACAGGAGAATCAGGAAAAGATATCTGGAATTCGTGGAGAGGTTAAGGAAATTGGATGGGGTAGTCAGATTCGTTCATACGTACTACAGCCTTATACCATGGTAAAGGATCATAGGACAAATGAAGAAGTTGGTAATGCAACAAGCGTCCTTGATGGCAATTTAGATTCCCTAATTAATGCATACTTAATATGGAATGCGCAGAAAAGCAAGCAATCCTAATAAGGTGTTAAATAAAGGATAGAAGGCAGAGGGGGTTAATAATGAGTATAAAACAGGCTATTTTTCAACTTAATGGAGAGGATTATGGACTGGATATTACTGATGTGAATATTATAGAAAAGGATATAAGTCTTATAGAGATTAAGAACGCACCTGATAATATGAAGGGTAAGATTGATTTAAGAGGTAAAGAAATTCCTGTTTATAACCTTAGAAGAAAATTTGGCTTAGAAGATAAGGAACCAGATCTTATGACAAGGTTTTTAATAATTACTATAAAAGGAATAGATTTTGCCTTAGAGGTTGACCATGTTAGTGGCATTAAGGATATTGATGAAACCCACATATACAAGGTTCCTTCGATTATTGAAAGTAATAACACATCATATATTAAAAATATTGCTAATATAGGTGAAGGCCTTATTCTAATTTTAGATAGTAGTTTACTAATAGATCAGAAGGAATTAAAGGCTATGAAGGAAATACTTAAGAAAAAAGCATAATATTACTGCTAAGACTCATATGGTTTATTAGCAGAGCGGAGGGAAGAAATGAAAAAAAGAATAATTGGTTTATTATCAGTGGTAATGCTCTTAATGTTTTTATTTGTAGGGTGTGGTGATAAGGATGATACTCTTATAGTAGGAACTGAAGCGGGTTTTGCACCCTATGAATATATGAAGGGTAATGATGTGGTTGGAATTGATATGGATATTTCCCAAGCAATTGCAGACCATCTAGGAAAAAAACTAGAGATAAAGAATATGGAATTTCAAGGTGCCCTTGCAGCTGTTCAAAATGGAACTGTTGATTTTGTTGCTGCCGGAGTCTCTATTGATGCTGAAAGAGCAGAAGTTATGGACTTTTCCGTTGAATATGTTAATTCAACGGAAGTGGTAGTTGTCAACAAAGCAAACCCAGCTGTAGAAGGATTAGATGATTTAAATGATAAAATTATCGGTGTGCAGCAGGGAAATATAGCAGATTTTTGGGTAGAGAATGAGGAAAATGTTGTAGCCAAGGAAGTAAGGCGCTATACTAAGTTTTCTCAGGCAACAGAAGATTTGAAGAACAGCAAAATTGACTGTATAGTTATGGATTATTATCCGGCCCTTGATATGGTAGCTACAAACCCTGAGCTTGCAATTCTAGATGGTGTTTTATTCGAAGATAAATATGCTATAGCTGTTAAGAAGGGTAATAAGGAGTTACTTGATGAAATCAACAAAGTTATTGAGCAACTAATAGCTGATGGAAAGATTGAAGAATTTACCGCTAATCATACTGGTAAATAAGCTGGTAAGGACTACGGGGCTGTATTAATAGTGCAGCCCTGTATTAATTGATAAAGCTATCCTGTAAAACATAGGAGGGGAGGAAAAATATTGTATTTAACAGGTTTATGGTTTGACTGGGCAAAAAATCTTTATATGTCTTTTTATAATGCGATAATACCAGACCAGAGATATCTTTCATACCTAAAGGGCTTAAGAATTACATTATTAATTTCGTTTTTTGCAATTATATTAGGTATATTTATTGGAGTATTAGTAGCAGTATTAAAGGTAACCTCAACAAATTATAAAATTAAATGGCTATCATCACTATGTAATTTGTATATTAACATTATACGTGGTACACCTTTGATGGTACAGCTTCTTATTATTTATAATCTGATATTTACATCAAGAAATGCTAATGAAATCGTAATAGGAGCAGTTTGCTTTGGAATTAATTCTGGGGCTTATGTAGCGGAGATAATACGAGCTGGAATTGAGTCTATTGATAAGGGGCAAATGGAGGCGGGACGCTCTCTCGGATTAAACTATGCACAAACCATGGTTAAGATAATTCTACCACAAGCCATTAGGAATATTCTACCAGCTTTGGGTAACGAGTTTATTGTATTAGTGAAAGAAACATCTGTTGCAGGGATTATAGCAGTTAATGATCTTACTACGGCAGCTCAATTTATTGGTTCTAGAACCTGGGATATACTGCCGCCACTTATTGTAGCAGCTTTGTTTTACCTGGCTATAGTAATGGGTCTATCTAGGATTATGTCTATATTTGAAAGGAGGCTGGCTAGGAGTGATAATAACTAAGAATCTAAAGAAAGCCTTTGGAGACAATCAAGTATTAAATGGAATCGACGAGACAATAAATAAAGGCGAAAAGGTTGTAGTAATCGGACCCTCAGGCTCTGGTAAATCCACCTTTCTGCGCTGCCTTAATCTATTAGAAGAACCCACAGAGGGTGAAATATGGATTGATGATAAGAAAATAACGGATAAAGATATCAATATAAATCAAATAAGGCAAAGGATGGGTATG
>CAZMYP010000034.1:0-20523 GCA_964570535.1 uncultured Herbinix sp. | reverse complement strand
ATAATAGGAAAGTTCATCCTATTATATAAAAAAGCTCCTAATGCGAAATCACACATAATGAATTTATCACTTCGTGAACGCGATTCGGCAAGGCACATTCTATGTTATGCCTGGAATTATGAAGGTTTACTTGACTTAATTATTCTACGATTTTCGTTGCTATATTTCATTAGAAAGATTAATGGTATATAATAGTATGCAAGAAGCTAGGGATTAGGGGAACAATAACGCGAAGGGAGTTATAATATGAGTATGAAAAGTGTACTAATTAGGTTTGTATCAGCTGTAACTATAATAGTAATCTTCTTAACTATACTACCGAATGATATGCTAATGAAGGCAAGTGCAAGCGCAGATTCAAAGAAGCTGGCATCGACTTATTTCAATGAGACAAGTAAGTACTTACACCTTGGAGATGAAGGGGCAGATAGCTTTAATTTCAACATTAAAAAGGCAGCTAAAAAACCTGGAGCTAGCTATAGCTGGTATGTGAAAGCTGACAAGGGCAATCCAAACGCAGTTACAATAAATAAGAAAAATGGTGTTGTAATAGCCAAAGAAGTCGGTACTGCATATATCAGATGCAAGATAACATTTGCAGATAAAAGCTATATTAGTCCTGAGGCTAAGGTTACAGTAAGAAACAATATTACAGGTCTTAAGATTAATAATCTTCCTGACGATATGACGATCTCAGCTGGTTTGATGACTGATTTTAATCGATCAATCCTAAATACGGAAGCTGGCAAAGGAAAAAAGACAGATGGGATTACGCGCTGGGAAATCAAAGATGACACGGCTGGAGTAGGCAAAGCAGATGACAAGGGAATTGTATATCCAAAACAAAAAGGAGAATTTAAGATTCGTGCTCTTTCCTTTCAAAGCAAAGCAAAATATAAATTGTGGTTAGATGATAAGGATAACAATGAGAAATATATAACGGCATCAAGTGATTGGCATACTATTATGGTTAAATCCTCAGATTGTCAAGCAATTTATGTATCACCAACAGGCCGTTCTCATGCAACTGGAAGATATGAGGATCCACTGGATTTGCAGACAGTACTGAGCTCGGATAGTCCAGCTAAACCCGGGGATCTGGTAGTATTAAAAGAAGGAAAATATTCTGGAAGGTTTGTAAGTAATGTCAGAGGAGCATTGAACTCTTCGATAGTATTTGCAGGAGAACCCGGTAAGAGAGTAATTATCGAGGGTATCTATAAAGAAGGGGAAGATAACTACGCTTTATTTTTAAATGAAAGTAGCTGGGTAGAATTTAGAGACCTTGAAATAACCTCAAGCAGTAGTGATAGAAGCACATTAACAGTGGGCATACAAATATATTCCGAATATTCAAAAATTATAAATTGCGTCATACATGACACTGCACAGGCCATATTCTCTTCATCCTCTGCAATCAATAATGAGCTGTACGGGAATATATTCTATAATAACGGTTTTTACAGCGAAGCTTACGGACGTGGCAGGGGGCATGGGATATATATACAGAATGAAGAAGGAACCAAAAGAATAGCTAATAATATTCTCTTTTTTGGGTATGGCTTCGGTATCCATGCTTATACCGAAAGTGGCTCGATAAAGGGTCTTGATTTTGAAAGAAATGTCTGGTTCAGAGCAGGAGCTTCGATTGAAGGCAGTGATCTGGAAGGAACTTCAGACGGTATGCTGATAGGTGGTGCGACACCCGTCGATCGTACAAGAGTCATAGAAAATTACTCTTGGAGTCCAAAAACATTATCCAGAAATATTAGGCTTGGATGGGGATCTACTGTTGAAAATGAATATATTGAGCTGAAAGACAACTATTTAGTAGGCAATATATATGTCCAAGGCACCTGGAAAGATGGGGCAGTGAAAAACAACCACTTCTATGGACAGCGAATCGATATATGGGAAGGAGATTATCCATCCAATATGTATTCCAGCAAACTGCCTGATGAAAACAAGATAGTCTTGCATAAAAACGAATATGAGCCTGATAGAACTGATCTAATCATCTACAACTGGGAAGATTTAAAGACTGTAAGTGTTAGCCTGGATGGTTTTCTAAGTGACGGTAAAAAGTATGAAATTCATAGTGTCTATGACCTCTGGGGCGAACCTGTAGCCAGTGGGATATATTCCGGGGGAACTATTCAGGTACCGATGGGAACAAAGCAACCCATCCAGCCCATTGGATATCCAAATGCCATAACAGATGCTGATGATCCCGGCAGAAGTTTTGGTGTGTTCATTATACGTATCTTGAAGATATAGTAAGTATTTATAGTAAGATTATCAGAAGTATATGGAAGAAACCTTGTGTTGTCAATACAGGAAACGGGTTTTTAAAACTACCTATATGCAGATAAAATCATCACATACCCCATATGTTCTCATATAATATTGAGAATGATTTTGGGAGATGAAGTATTGGATTATAATGAATACAATAGTTACGGTCGATATACTTATGGTCAAACAACTCCATATATATTTCCGGCAATGGATATGTCTATGATAATGCAACAGACACAACCTTTTGAAATATTCACATATCCACAAAATTTACAGAGTGCACTAGCTTTGATCCAGCAGGCACTTGCAGGTGAATCTGAGGATAGGATGTTTTATACTTGGTTGATAGAACACGCTACTTCTAATGAAGACCAACAGATAATTTCCGGCATTCGTGACAATGAAATTGGTCACTTTGCATTATTTAAGGAACTATATTATGAGTTAACCGGTATGATGCCCCAGCAAGTGCCGGGTGAACAGTTTACTCAACCTGAGAATTATTGCGCAGGATTGGCCCGCGCTTTATTGGGTGAGCAAAATGCTGTACAGAAATACCGGAAAATTCTCTATGCAATGCAGCACCGTGTGCATATTAACATGATTACTGAAATTATAACAGATGAGATTAGGCACGGAATTCTTTACAATTATCTTTATTCGAAAAATGGTTGTTAAGTCTGATAAAATAGAACTCAATCCACACCCTCGATATGCGATTATGGGAGCATATTGAGGGTGTATTTTTGTAGGAAGAATAATATTTTATACTTTCTTGACATAATTAGTCGAACGATTAGCTTTGACGCTAATTGATGCATATGATAGAATTGAAATGTAAAAATATGGCTATGAAGGGGACTCTTAACTTATGCATTTTACTATTTTGATAAAGAGATTGAGGCTGTATCAGATTTGCTTAAGTTTAAAAAATGAGCTATCAAAGCCAACTAAGATTATTAAAATATTAATGCTATATAAATACATTGCATTGATTATAACTTCAATCATGTATTTTTATATAGCTTTTGATAAAAAGCCAACTCAAAAGTATTTAATTATATTGGGATTATCAGCAGCATGTATATTGATATCATATCTTTACATAAAAAACCGAAGTAACAAAAAACATAAATATGCTCTCTTTTTGACAGAAATGATAGAGAACAGCATATTTCTTATTATTTCAGGAGGCTTTATGAGTCCCTTTATATGGTACTTCATTAGTACAGTATATATTGCTGCAGTTGAAGTATCTGAGAGAATGGCTTTATTATGTTCAGGAGTTTATTTTATAATAGCATGTACTACTACAGGAATGAAGTTATTTGCGGATTTCTCGGCAGATGTTGCAATTCTGTATATGAATATAGCATTTAGTTATGTAATCGTCATAGGAGCAGCACTTCAGCTAATCAAATATGTAGTTAAGGTTGAGGAAAAGTCAACATATATTACTGCAGTAAATGCTGAACTGATGGTAGCCAAACAAAAGCTAGAGAATACATTGAAATACAGTATTAATTTGTATGAAACGATTGGTATTTTTGAACTAAGCAGAAGTACTAATGTTTTAATAGATCTTCTGAAGCATTTTAGAAATATTATTGGAATTGATCAGATGATGTTAATACAGCTAATTCCTTTTGAAAAGAAAGGAACTTATGTATCTTGCGGTATAGATAAGATTTCTGAAAGACAGGTGGCTGAAGCGGTGCTAAAGGAGGTTAATAGTCACCAGAATTACAAACAACCTCTATTTAAGAAGGAACAAGATAAGTATATATCTATATATCATGTTCTATACGATAATAGTCCTTACGGCCTTCTAGTTTTTATGTCCGATCAGGAGTGGATTAAATTACAGGATGAGGAAAATAATAAAGAAGTAGAAAGTAGTAATGACGATAGCTATCTTCAAAATGTTATCCTGGTTTTTCTGACAGTAACTGGAGTTGTTTTGAAGAAGTTGGTCTTTGATGATCTAGGTAAACAACTGCTTATAAGTGAAGAACAGAACCGTATAGCATGTGAAATTCATGACATTGTATTACAAAAACTTTTTGCAATCTCCTGTAAGCTCTATGTTCTCAGTGTTAGTGATGAGATTGCTCCGAATACTTCGATCATAGAAGAGTTACAGTTGATTAAAAAAGCGACGGATGCAGCCATGCGTGAACTTCGAGAGGCAATTTATGGGATATCGTGGCAAAAGGAAGGTGAAGATACTTTTAAAACAAAGCTACAAAAGCATGTAGATGAAATAGGCCAATTAACTGATATTGAAATCAACCTATTGATTTCCGGGGATACACAGAAACTTAATGTTTCACAGAAGAATGGAATTTATCGTGTTATATGTGAAGCTACTAATAATGCAATTAGACATGGAAGAGCAAGGAATATAGAGTTAAGAATTGAGATTAAAGACATAGTAACAATAGTCTGTATCGCTGATGACGGCATAGGCTTTGATTATAATAAGTATCTTAATAATAATGAAAAAGGATTAGGAATAGCTAATATTATTAGAGTAGCTGAGTTACTGAATGGTCATGCTGAACTATTACCAAGAAGTTCAGGAGGAACAGAAATTATCTTATCAATTCCAATAGCTTCGGAGACATAATATATCTTTTATTTAAGGAGAGGACTATGAGCATTCTTATAGTTGATGATCATCCGTTAGTAAGAAAAGGAATCATTGATATACTTAAGATAAATAGAGGCTTAGGAGAGTTTCTCGAAACTGATAATGTAGAAGAAGCTTTAAAAATATTAAAGATGTATACGATTGATGCAATTATTGTAGATTTACATTTAAAAATTGATAATGGTTTCGATCTAATCGAACAGGTAAAGACTCTGAATACACATGTTAAGATTATAGTTTTAACATCTTCGTCGAGTCTTATGGATTTTCAACATGCAAAGCAGCTTCAGGTGGATGGTTATATTCTAAAAGATGCATTTATCGAAGATATTTCTTATGCCCTAAATGTAATCAAAAGGGGAGAAAAATATTATTCTCTCAGCTTGATTGAGTACACGATGAATGGTTGTGAGCCAAAAGAACTAAGAAGTCTGACTGAACGGGAAAAGGAAGTATTCCTAGAGCTAAGTAAAGGTCTTTCTAATGCACAGATTAGTGATGCCTTATATATCACTGAGGGTACAACAAAGAAGCATATTAGTAATATATTGTCAAAATTAAGTCTGAATAATCGTGTAGAAGCATTACTTTATGCCAGAAGTCTAGATGGATATCTATAGGAGGATGACAATGTTCAGAAAACGTTATCAAAAAAGCTTACTAATAGGGATACTTATTATAGCCATAATCTTGCTTGGAATGGGTTATAGTGCTTGGACTGGTGCTATTACTATTGTAAATAAATTATCAACAACAAGCTTTAAATTTAAATTTACAGATATTAAGATGACAAGAATATATAATAATATTGAAACCGAGCTACTAGAATCAAAGCTTAATTATAATAATGATAATCTCTATGTTACAGATCTTGATATGTCAGAACTCGATTTCATAATAAATACAGCGGGTGAAATCCGAATATATTATAAAATGACACCTCAGGAGGACAGTTTAAAGTTGGTTAAGTGTGGAGATTATCCCCTGGGAAACATTGCATTCTCACAGAGTAGTTATTCAAATTCCCTAACCTTCAATTATGGGGAGGGTACTATTTCATGTGATAGCAATCTGATAGGTGAGGTGGCACTGCCAGACTATAGCAATAAGATTAGGGGAATAAACCATGTGGATAGCTGTGAGGAAGGAAACATAAAAGGCTATGTATCTCTTGTCAAGTCAGAGAGCTCCGCAGCTGATTTATACTACAGAGATAATGCTGGTTCCTATGATTTGTCTACTACTTCCCACTCAATGATTAATCTGAGTGAATTGGGCTTACCCGAGAGTGTGATAAAATATGTACTTGAGGATGAAGAAGCAAGCTACAGTTTGACTCTGGAAACGACTGCTTACTATAGTTTTAATATACCTATATCATTAGAACAAAACTATAAATAATACCATATGTATATATTGGTAGAATAGGAGAGTCAAAATGAAAGTAATCAAACAACTTGGAATTATAGTATTGGTATCTTGTTTTGGTCTAATCTTGGTATCTGTTAGTAGTGCCTATTGGACCACACAAATGAACATCCAAGGTTCAGCCAAATTAGTTCAACGGACTAGTATAGGAATAAATCAGGACATTGAACTAGAGAAGGAGGAAATTGCTCCGTCATCGGAAGAAGAGACACCTGCAAAAGAGGAGACACCTGCAAAAGAGGAGACACCTGCAGAAGAAGAGACATTAGAGAAAGAGAAGGTAGCGGTAGAAGATAAAGAAGCTCTAATAGAGGATAAAGTTGCAGAAGATAAAGAAGCTCTAATAGAGGATAAATGTGCAGAAAAAGAGTTAGTAGCTGCAGAAGAAGAGGATGCACCTGTAGGGGAGGAAGCAACTGTTAATAAGGATGAAGCTATAGATAAGGAAGAACTGCCAACAGAAGAAACAGAAGAAGCAGCAGAAGAAGTAAATGATGCAGTAGTTGGGGAGTTATCGAGTATGAATAATTCAGAAGATACTATTGATATAGATAATAGAGATGAAAATGTTAAAAGGACTGATAATCAAGATAAAGATATGATAGTAGAGAATAGTAAATCTGATTAACAAAGGTGAAATTGGTGCTAACGATATTAAAATCTAATAATAATCGGAGGATAAGCAATATACTATTTATTTTCTTTTTATTAATTGCTTCTCTTCCGTATACCTACATCACAAAGCTATGTCCTGAGAACGAACTACAGACATATGTAATTCCCTTCTTATGGTGCCTACTATGTATACTATATATACTATTTATACCGAGAATTCATCCAATTGGTAGGTATAGGCTAAGGCAGGGCTTGCTGTTTGATACTATCATATGTGCTGGTATATTACTGGCTGTCCGGCTTTTGGCTGGTTATTTTATCGATGATTTCGGGACAACACCATATGATTTAAGTCCATTAGGTATTTTAATGAATCTTTACAGGATGGCACCAAGACTGATTGCCTTTGAACTTGTTCGGTATCATTATTTAAGTACATATTGTAGAAAGAGAATTAATCTTTTTTTTTTCATTGTCAGTATTCTTCTTGCTATCGCTGCGGTGAATATGAAAGAAATTGCACTAATTGACAGCAAGGAAGCCATGGTTAAGTTTATGGCTTGTAGCCTGGGTGCTGAGATATGTATCAGTATCTTGATGTCATATATCTCCTTACATGGTGGTGCGAGGGCAGCAATCATATACATAGCTATTCTAAAACTGTTTTATATCGCATTCCCAGTACTACCCAATCTTCAATGGTTTACTGAAGGAGTTATCAATATATCTATACCTGTCGTGGAGGTTTTATACTTTACAAGTAAGTATGACCAAAAGAAAATTATGGATTACAAAAGCAAACCGAACTTACTGAGTATGTCCAGCTTAATAGCCACCTGCTCGTTCTCAATAGCCTTCCTATGGTTTGTGGTTGGAGTATTTCCAATATATCCACATGTAATCGCCACAGGTAGTATGAGACCACTAATCTATGAGGGAGATGTAATACTTATTGATAAAATCACAGAAGAACGGGAACTCTATAACCTTCATGAGGGAGATGTTATCCAATTTACCAGGGACGATATTCTGATTACTCATCGGATTACTCAGATTGTAAAGAGTAAGGATGGAAAAGTTAGCTATCAGACGAAAGGAGATAATAACTCTGTGGAGGATCAGAAACTGGTAGAAATGGAGGATGTGAAAGGAACTTTATATAAGGTTATCCCCAAGCTTGGCACTATTACCCTATGGCTCAAGACTAGCAAAGAGAATGAACCGGAAGGGGTAACTAATTAGGAGTAGGGGAATACCTCTGTAGGAGTAGATGATTCAACTAAAGTAACTGATGAAGTATACCTTGGAGTGATGATATGGAGAATATTATCTAATATAATTATATATGGTAAAAGCTTTACCAAATATATTAATAAAGGAGATAATAAGAATGAGGAAAAAGAGCTTTATTGCAGGTATTTTAGTCTTTTCAATGCTACTAATGGGTACTGGTTATGCTTACTGGACTCAGAAACTTACTATTAATAGTACGGTGTCCACAGGTGATATGACGGTTAGGTTCATAGATTTGGCCTTATACGGACAGTATGATGAAATGGGTTGGTCTGTCGTTGATGGAATTGTTGACCTAGATGGTGCTACTGATGGAAGTTTACCTTTTGAAGGGACTTCAAGAGATTTCAACACATTAGGGGATGAAACCAAAATAGGCGATTACAAGAATCTATTAGCAAAATGGTCTAAAACAGATTTTGATGCTCAATTAGGAGAGAGTAAAGGAATAGAAGATGTACTTGGTAATCATGTAGATCCTGCTTACTATAATGATGGTAACTTTAAAGCCGGATCAGAAGTATCAGAAAATATCAATATTACCTTAACTAATATTTACCCTGGATATGCTCAAGCATTCAGAACGGACATAGTAAATTTAGGAACCATTACAGCAAAGCTTGCAGCTATTCAAGCTACAGTTGAAGGAACTAATTTAGAAAATGCAGATGAAATGATTGGTGTTGCAATGCATGTTTACAGGGAGAAGGAAGATAGTAACGGCAATAGCGATGTTGATGTTCTGACTAGTTTATTACCACAGGATAATACATTTGAAGTTGGTGGAGTTCAATTTGTACGTTTAGCAGATTTACAAAAACTCTATACAGCTTTTGAAAACAAAGAAATATTTGTTCAACCCAATGATAATAGATTTGATGTATATTTAGCATTTGCTATGGATCCTGATTATGACGGTGTATACACTACTGGTCATGTAGATACCACAAAAAGTGACTCTACTATAAGCGATGAACTATCACAGGAAAAGTCAGTTACCGTTTCACTCGATTTCTATTGGGATCAGTTTAATACCAGTGTTAATGGAGAATCATTAACTCCTAATTCAAAATTACCAGCTTCATCTCTCACTCAATAACAGGCTGCTAATTCATACTATTAAATAATATAGCATTAAGCAGGTTGAGAAATTCCTCGGCCTGCTTGTTGCTGTTATCACAGTATATACATATATAATCTTATACAGGTAGGAGGATTTTATGGGAATCAAAATACTGAAAAAGAAGAAGCTGGATTTAAATGTGAAACGGGGTTTCATTGCTATACTGGGCACATTAATAATATTTCTTGGTATATGTATTATCTGTGTAGTTACGAAGAAGGAGACCGTTACAAAGAAGGAGATTTTATACGAATATATGTGTCAATCACAAGCTAATTATGTAGTACATATTATAGATAATATCGTGTATGAAGGAAATACGATGAAGGAGGGTATTGAATATGTGAGAAGCCTGCTTGATTACCTTACTGTGGATTTCAACTTAGGATTTCAAGGCTCAGAGGCAGCAGAGGTAGCATTAAGCTATCAAATCCTTGGATATGTCAGGGGGGTCAAGACTATGTCAGGTAAGAGCGAAGAGAAATGGGGTAAGAGTTATCTGTTGCAAAGGGAAAAGAACATAGCATATACAGATATGCAATGGAACGAAGCCATAGGAGTAAAACTCACCTTGGATGAATACGAGGAATTTGCTATGAAAGCAAATGAAATAACAGGAATGTCTATCAGTACGGATCTAGTAATTTATTTGGACGGAAATCTTACGATTAATACAGAATATGGAGAGCTTACCACTCCGGTATATTCGTCGGTAACAATCCCAATCAACCAGAGTATATTCTCAATCACGAAGGATGAGGATGAGCAGATTAGCGACAGTATCATTGACACAAGAAAAGTAGCAGTTCCGATAGAGTATGATAAGGTAATCACCTTTTCCTTATTAATTCTTTTATGCATTACCTCTATTATCGTAATATGCATTACTACAGAGTCACCCACTACAATGGATAAAATTCAGTCTAAGGCATATAGATTGATAAAGAATAATGCCAGCCGTATCATTGCGCTTAATAGTAGAGAGAACTATATATATAGACAGACCTTTGAATTAACATCAATGGAGGATTTGATTAAAATATCGGATGAAAGAAATAAACCAATATTTTATATTAAGGAGGATTTTGAACTGTATGAATACCTCTTTGAAGTGTTGGATGGAGAAGATCGTTATATCTATCACCTGTATAGCTATACTATATGAGTTTTACCTTTGTATTTAGAGAACATGCTAATAAACTAATCTGGAAAAGTATGTACAAAAAGGTTGTTGAAAGGTCTGCCAATTGACCTCGGAGACAATATATAGTCTTTCTGACTCACGCTCCTTTACTTCCTTTCCTTTGCTTTTACGCTTACAAATATGCTACTAAATTGAGAGAAGATAAAGTAAAAAAAACAGTGATTATTAAATAAACACATAAAATATGTAGATGACCTTTTATTGAATACTAATAAGACATGTGTTAGCATAAAGTTATAAATGTAAATAATTTACATCAAGACAAGTAAATTTACTACATTTATAACTTTATTTGTTTGTAGCATGAGATTATATTCAAAAAGGAGAGGCTACTATGAAGAAAAGAAAGAGCTTAACGCGAATCATCGCTATGTTGGCTATCATTACAATGGTATTTCTAGATCTAGCCAGATCAGGAATTCCGGTTGTCAATGCAGCAACTACAAAAGAAAAACCCGTCTTAGCAAAGACTGAGGTTAGAAATATTTTGATTGGGAAATCATATGATTTCAATATCAAAAACAAACCATTAAAAGCAAAGTATCAATGGAAAAGCAGCAAGAAGAAAGTTGCAACAGTCAATAAAATGGGTGTTGTAAAAGCAGTTGCTCCAGGTACTACAAAAATCACATGTAAGATTACTTCGAAAGAAGGAAGCATAACACTAAGGGCAACAGTATATGTGAAAAAGCCTTCTAAGAATCCAGCCAAGAAGGTAAAGATTAATAATATGATTCAGTCCATGGCAGTGGGTGAAACATATAACTTAAATCGTACATATACACCGTCAAAGGCTTCTGATTCTGTAAATTGGACGTCAAGTGATACTACAGTTGCCAAAGTTAATGCTAAGGGTATTGTAACTGCATTAAAAGATGGTAAGGTAACTATTAAAGCTACCACAATTAATAAATCCCGTACGGATAAAATAACTATTAAGATATCACCAGAGGTTAAGGTATCTAATCAAAGAGAACTTGATCAGGCCTTAAAAGCAGGCAAAGCAAGTAAAATTTTGATTAGCTCCAAGAAAAACATGAAATTAACCATCAAAAAAGGTGATTATTCTGGACAGGAATTGATTGTTGATGCAACTAATGTAGCAATAGACAATTATGGGCTATTTAAAAGTATTACAATTAATGACTTGAATGACCAGGGGTGGAAGGAATTTGCACAAGGAAACACCTTACATGTTTTTAAATCAACCCTTATTACAGTTGATGAGAGTGCAGATTGTACGATTATAGTAGATAAAAAGGACATTAAGTTAGGTCTAACCTTAAATGGATTTTCTAAGATTGACGCTTTAAATCCATGCGAGATTAAATGCAGTGGAAAAGCGAAAGAGCTTCCTGAATTAAATATAGAGGCGACTGGCGTTAAGATTAATACAGCAATTGCACTTCGGATTAATACTTCCTATCAAGCAGTACTCAAATTGGAAACGGAAGCTGCAGCAAAATCAAAGGTTAGTGCAAAGGATAGTAAATCAATACCAAAGGTTGAAGGAAATTATAGGGTTGATGTAGAAGTAAACGGTATTGTTCAGAGTGTTGGGCTAGATACAGCTGGGCCTGATCAGGGGGGAGGCTGGAATCCTACACCTACAACAGTACCTACACCTACAACACCACCTACCCCTACAACAGCACCTACACCTACACCTCCTCCAGCTGTAGACGTTAGTACAAATGATAAGGGCTTTACTCCAGATGGAAGAATAGTAGCCTATTTTGGTACACCCAGAATTGACGGCCAAATAGATGGGGTTTGGAATAAAGCATTCCAGATTCAGCCTCCTAATATAAATAATGAAGCTGTAAAAGCAAGTGCATCCTTTAAGGTATTATGGGATGACTATGCACTTTATATTCTTGCCCAAGTGGATGATCCTAGCATGACACTTGAGCCGATTCAAGCACATGAGAAAGATTCCATTGAAATATTCCTGGATGAGAATAATGATAAGTCATCCTCTTATGGTTCTGATGATTTACAGTTCAGAGTTAATTACGAAAATGCTCAGTCATCAGGTAATGGTGATATCAGTAGATTCTATACTGCAACCAAGACAGATGAAGGAAAATACCTCATTGAAGCTAGAATCGAATTACAAAACCTTGCAGCAAATGATAAGATTCTTGGTATGGACTTACAGGTAAATGATGGTATTGGAACTAGCAGAGCAGGAACAATTACAGTATTTGATACAACAGACAGTGCATGGAATAACCCTTCAACATTTGGTGAAATTGTGCTTACTGGTAAAAAGACTGGGGATGTTCCTGGACTGAATCCATATAAATTAATTAAGTTAATTAATTCTGCTGAGAAGATGGATGTTACAGCTGCAGTATTTACTACAAGTCTAGAGGCAGCAAAGGATGTAATAGCAAAAGAAACATCAACTCAGAAGGATATGGATACAGCCTATGATAATTTAAATCAGGTACTTACCTTTGTTAATGCAGTTGCAAAAGTAGCAAATATGGATTTATCCCTATATCAGACTGAGGGAGCTACTGCTGTAAAAAAAGCAATCGAAGCTGCAGAAAAGCTTTTAGCAAAGGAGGACACAAGTGCCACTCAAATGAATGAAGCAATTGTCGCATTAGATGAAGCAATTGCAGAATTAAAGGTAGTTGGTTTAGACCAAGATGGTAACTTCCTTGCTAGGTTTGGTTCACCAGTGATTGATGGTGAAATCGATCAAGTATGGGATAAGGTTGACTTTGTTCCAGCGACCGCATCTGGTTCTGGATCAATAGAAACAACAGCTAAATTTAAAGTCTTATGGGATGATAAGGCGCTCTATGTTTTGGCAGATGTTACTGATAGCGCACTGGATGTATCATCAGGAACTGTTTATAACAGGGATTGTGTAGAAATATTCTTGGATGAGGGCAATAATGCTTTAGAGAATATCTTTGACCTTGATGATACCCATTACAGAATTAGCTGCGAGAACAGTCATTCTGCAGATCGTGGTAGTTTGGATCGCTTATATACCGAGGTAACTAAGAAGGAAGAGGCTGAAGGTAAGGTAACAGGTTATATTCTTGAAGCTAGAATCGCCCTTCAAAATCCTGCCAAGGGCGAGAATATCTATGGACTTGAATTACAAGTAAATGATGCTAAGGGTGGAAACAGAACTGGTACTTTGAATGTATTCGATAAAACAAGCACCGCTTATGCAAGCCCAACAAGACTTGGCAAAGCTGTACTCAGTGAAAAAGATGCTGGTGACGTTATGGGCTTCAATAAATATGATTTATTGAAGATGGTAAATATCGCAAACGATATTCAATTAGTTCGCTACACCGAAGATACCGTATCAATAGTAACTAAACTGGTTGGCCAGGTAGATGCAACGATTGCTACAGGTGATCAAGGTCTAGTTGATGCACTTTGTGCTTCTTTGGATCAGGCAATTAAGGCACTTGTTCATAAAGACATCAAAGAAGTTGATTCAGAAATAACAAAGCTCAAAGAGTTCAGAAGAATTCCTGCAGAGTATCTTACCGGAGCAGCTTATGATAATAAGGGAACTGTTGTAAGAGATTACTACGACACATTTGAGTATGGGGATGATGGAGTAGCTGGTAGTGCAGTTACGAAGGATATGCTTGTATATCTACCAGCTGGCTATAATGCAGAGGATAAGAATACAAAATATAATGTATTATACTTAATTCATGGTACATCAGAGGATCAAAATACAGTATTTGGTGATGACGATACAGATGTAACGACTGTAATGAAGAAGGTTCTTGATATGATGATCTCCAATGGGCAACTTGATCCTATGATCGTTGTTACCCCTACCTATAGAGGCATGGAATCAGGAAGATTACAGTATGAAATGGTTAATGAGATACTACCCTTTATAGCTTCGAAATATAATACTTATTCAACATCAGGTTCTCAGGAGGCCCTAAAGGCTGCAAGAAATCATCATGCAGTGGGTGGCTTCTCTCAAGGATCTAGCTGTACATTTACCATTATGAGGAACTGTTTTGAATACTTTAAATATTATCTACCAATAAGTGGTGGCCCTGGAAGTACTGATTTTGCAAGTGTCGTGCAAGGCTATGGAATGACCGATTACTATGTATTTGCTTCCACCGGTACGGATGATATTGCTTATGGTGGTATGGTAAATGCAATTCCAGCTATGGCAGATCAAAAGGATAGTGAGGGTAATCCAATATTCAATTACAATGCGGATTTATCACAAGGTAACTTATACTTGCTCTTGTTACCAGATGGTACACATACCTGGCAATGTGTAAATCAGTATTTATATAATATTTTACCAGATCTATTCTTCGCTGAAAAAGGAACAGATAGTCCAATTATAGTAACTGATGAAAATGGACTTACAGCAGATGGAAGAATCGTTGGTAACTACGGCACACCTATAATTGACGGCAAAATTGACGAGCTTTGGACCAAAGCAATCGAGATTAAGCCTCTGCATACGAACAATGCAGCAGTAAAAGCAAGTGCAACCTTTAAGGTCTTATGGGATGATAATGCACTATATATCCTTGCCCAGGTGGATGATCCTAACATGACCCTTGAACCGGGTCAGGTGCATGAGAAAGATTCAATTGAAGTATTCCTAGATGAGAACAATGATAAATCAAGCTCTTATGGTTCTGATGATTTACAGTTTAGAGTAAATTATGGGAATACTCAGTCATTGGGTAATGGCGATCTAAGTAGATTCTATACAGCTACCAAGACTGATGAAGGAAGTTATATCGTTGAAGCAAGAGTTGAATTACAGAAGCCCGCAGTAAACAATGCTATTTATGGTATGGAGTTACAGGTAAATGATGGTATTGGAACGAGCAGAGCAGGAACGATTACAGTATTTGATACAACGGATAGTGCATGGAGTAATCCTTCTGTATTTGGTGAAATCATACTTACTGGTAAAAGTTCTGGAGATGTTCCCGGATTAAATCCATATAAGCTAATGGCATTAGTTGATTCTGCTGTGAACATTGATACATCAGGATTTATAAAGGGAGTTGGAGCCTTCACAGCCAGAATAGAAGCGGCGCAGCTAGCAATAGCTAGTGCAACAAATCAGGCTGAAATGGACACAGCATATAAGGCACTAAATGATGTAGTGACATTTATGGATCTTATTACAAATAGTGCCAACATGAGCTTAGACTCCATTAATAATGGTGAAATTATTAAGGAAGCATTAGCAGCAGCAGAAGATATTCTTGCTAAAGCTGATGCGACAGCAGATGAAATGCTGCAAGCAAGTAGCGCATTAAATACAGCAATTGAAGGTATTGGAAGCTATAGCTTAAAAGAAGTATTTAAAGATGAATTCTACATGGGTGCAGCTGTTCATTTGAATGGATTAGCTGATGATAGATATACTGAAAATCTATTATCACAATACAATAGTATCACTGCTGAAAATGATATGAAGCCAGAAGTATTATTAGATCAAGCTGCAACAGTATCTGGAGGCGCGATTGTATGTAATTTTACTCAAATGGATCAATATTGTGACTTTGCTAAAGCTAACGACTTAAAAATGAGGGGTCACACCTTCGTATGGCATAGCCAGACTCCAACTTGGTTCTTTAAAGAAGGATTTGATGCTAATGGTGAGTATGTAGATGTGGCTACCATGGATCTTCGTCTTCAGCAGTTTATGGATCAAGTATTTGGACATATCAAAGAAGAATATCCAGATCTATTCTATGCTTACGATATATGTAACGAGGTTGTATCTTCTATGGATATGGGAACATCAAACTGGAAAGCTATTTATGGGGATTATTCTTTTGTTACAAAGGCATTTGAATTTGCAAGAAATGCTTCAGAAGGTACCAATATTAAGCTGTTTTACAATGATTACAATTGTTATGATGATGGAAAAGCTGAAAAGATTCTTGAATTAGTAGCAGATGCAAATGAAGCTGGTAATATTGATGGTATTGGTATGCAAAGCCATGTAAATATTGAGTTTCCACCAATGGATATATACAGAGAAACAATTGGTAAATTTGTTAGAGCAGGTTATATTGTTGAGATTACAGAGCTTGATATTGCAACAGCAATAGATGGTAATGGATCAGCACCAGATTCAGCTATGGCAGTAAAACAGGCACAGATCTATAAAGAATTGTTCCAGATCTATAACGATTATAAAGATAATATCTCATCTGTAACATTATGGGGTATCAATGATCAGCATTCATGGCGTGGATCGCAAGATCCATTGATCTATGATAGAGAATACAAAGAGAAGATTTCTTACTGGAATATTATTTCTGTTGGTTTAGCAAAAGAATAGTAAATCCAAAATAAAATATATTGAAGATCAAAAAGACAAGTGAAGAAAATTCTTTCTAAGCTTGTCTTTTTGGTTGCTATAATTTAAAATATATACGAACAAAGAAGACAATGCAGGAGAATATAGTGAAGAATAATCAGATGGTATATGAATTAATAAAAGCCAAAGAATAAGAATTATTATCTAATACTGTAAGTTGTATAGAAGAAGTGTTAAAATTATAGAGACTATTATGAGTATAATAGTTGTAGCGATATAAAGGATACGTTATAATGTGCTGTATGCTATACAAGATTAAGAAGTAATAAATTAGAAAGATAGGGAGAAAGATAATGGAAATTTTAATGAATATACTGCTTATGTTAGGTGGAGTCTCTGTGTTTATGTTTGGTATGAAACAAATGAGCTCTGGTTTGGAGCAAAGCGCAGGATTAGGAATACGAAATCTTTTTAAGAAAATGAACAAAAACAGAGCCATAAATTACGGAATCGGAATCGTGTCTACCGTACTTGTTCAATCATCCTCAGCCACTTCAATAATGACAGTAGGGCTTGCTCATGCAAATATTGTAACAGTCAAGCAAGGCTCGGGCTTTATCTTAGGCGCAAAGGTAGGTACCACTCTAACAGCATTTGTATTTGCCCTATCAGGCATCAGTAAGGGTGGCTTTAGCATAAGCTCTGTTTTCGCTGCAATTGCCTTTGTTGGTGTAATGATTATTTTTACAACTAGCAACGAATCCCTTAATAAGATTGCACCATTTTTAATCGGATTTGGAATGCTGTTTATAGGTCTTGAGGTTATGGAGCTTGCAATCGGTGGACCGGATTCGACTCTGAGCATGGGGCTCTCTAAGGTATTCAAATATGAAATCATGCAAAATCCCATCCTGCTAGTGATACTAGGGATTCTTTTTACAGGCATCATACAGTCATCTACAGCAGCAACCGGTGTTTTTATAGCTTTCTTGGCTACGGGAGTTATCAGTAATATAGATCAATCATTTTTCTTAGTTATGGGAGCAAATATTGGAACCTGTAGTGATGGTATTATGGCCTCCCTCACCACGAATGCCAACGGCAAACGGATCGCATTATTCCATGTGATAACCAGCGTAATTGGTGCGCTAGCATTTACAATTATTTTGATTATTTTCAGAACACCCATTACTAACATGTTTGAAAGTCTATTCCCCAGGAAGCCTCAATTTAGCCTTGCGACATTTAACCTTATTTATAATACCCTTTATACCTTAGTCTTACTCTTTTTTATTGATCCTTTAATTAATTTTGTGACAAATCTAGTTAAAGATAAGCAGCAAGTGCTGGAAGAATTGTCATATATTGATGAGAGTTTCCTGAAGACTCCTACGGTTGCCATTGAACAAGCATTAAAGGAATTGTACGATATGGCGATTCTCGCAAAGGAGAATATTGAACGTTCTTTTGCTTCATTGGTCAATGAGGATATGAGTGAAAGCAAAAAAGTTGCTGATATTGAATATCGTATTGATTTCTTAACTAATAAAATTACAAGTTTTTTAATTAAAATTTCGTCAGTTACTAAAATTGCTGATCATGAAAAATTGATTGGTGGATTGCATCATGTGACTAATGATATTGAGCGATTGGGCGATTACGCCGTCCTTTTGATAAAAGAGACCAGCTACATGAAAGAAAATGAGGTTAAATTCTTAGATCAAACTAAAGATGAACTTAGACAAATCTTCGACCATATATCCCAAATGTTTGACTTGGGATTTGACGCCTTTACAAGACGTAGAATCGAAAACCTAAGAGAGATTTCAAACCTTCATAAGGAGATTAAAAAAATAATATCCTCTACGCGTAATGAGCATGTACTTCGCCTAGGCTCCGGTATGTACCCTGTTGAGGTATCAAAAAGCATTTATTCTGTTTTGTTTTCATTACAAAGAATATCGGATCATACTGTGAATATTGCTTTCTCAATAAGGTCCACTACTGGGAGTAAAAAAGAAGGATTGCAAGCTATTGAAGGAGAAGAGAGAAAAATGGAAAAAGAAAATGAAGATCGTATAAAATACTAAAGTTGGTGATAGAATGAGTGATGCAACGAATAAAGAATTGATTTTACGAGAAAAGATGGAGGCACTGGTGGAAGGCTATGGATTGGGTAGCCAAGAAGGTGTAAAAGCTAGCCTTGCAGAGTGTCAGGAGATTTTTGATTGTGTCTCTATTAATCATCAACATCAAATTGCTGAAACCTTTCAATTGGATAAAAAGGTTATAAGTACAATGATTAGATTTATGCCTATGATTAAGGAATCTATTGTAGAATATGAAGTGGTTTGCTGTTCTGGAAGTAGATGTGCTAAAAATGGTTCCCTAGAAGTATTAAAAGCTGTAAAAGAAACTCTGGGTATAGACTTTAATGAAACCACTAAGGATGGAAAAATTAGACTTTCAACACAAAACTGCTTTAAAAAATGCAATTTAGGCCCTAATATATTAGTTAATGATAAGTTTTATCATAATATGGATCGGGTAAAATCAATAGAGTTAATGAAAGTATTAAGAAATTAAGAAATTTAATGATTCCTTATAAAATTATTAAATACCGTGTGTATTATAGATAGAAAGCTAAAACATTATATCCGTATATTAGTAGCAAACAGATGGAAGTGAATATGGAGAAGGGTGGATATTATGAAGTTATCAAATGAACAGTTAAAGAAGATTTATTATGGAGCATATAGCATTTGCGAAACTGAGGATGGATACTTGGAATCATTTCAGTATACTCAACAACAGATGGAGTATTTTAAGGAAAGCTCTGAATTCTGGTATGACAGGTGTAAGGCTTCCAGCTCAAAAACACTTGAGTTTAGCACAAATGCAACTAAATTATCTTTGGAGTACAAAATCATTTGGGTGGGGTCAGAGGACTCTATTGAGCTTGCTATTGATGGATTGATAACAAAAATATATTATATAAAGGATTTGCAGGAGAAGGGGAATATATCTTTTGAAATGCCTGAAGGGGATAAGAACGTTATTATTTATTTGCCTGCTGATGCAACCATGCTTATACGTAACTGTGAGATTAATGGAGATGTGTTTTCTGTGGAAAAAAAGGAGAAGGTATTATGGTTGGGAGATTCTATAACACAGGGGTTTGGTCCCTTACGTTCTGCACATACTTATGTTAGCGTGGCAAATCGCCTACTTAACTACGATATTATCAATCAGGGAATTGGTGGATATGTATATGATAAAAACGTACTTGTAAATATGGAAGGTTATTCTCCTGATAAAATCATTGTCTCTTTGGGAACCAATCAATATGGAACAGAAAGTATGGAGGATATTGAGGAGTATTACGAAAGATTATCAGAAGTTTTTGGTGATAGGCCAGTACTTTGTATCACACCAATCTGGAGGGGGGACTCACCTGAGGGAGTAGAGGTACTTGCAAAGTTCTGCCAAAGGATCAAGGATATTTGTGCAAAGTATATTAATATCACTGTTGTTGAGGGCTTTAAGCTTGTGCCACATTTATCAGAATATTTTCTGGACAATCTTCATCCCAATGC
>CAZMYP010000033.1:0-20637 GCA_964570535.1 uncultured Herbinix sp. | reverse complement strand
ATATAATACAGTTTTTATATAATCCATTAGAATATTATTAGTAACTATTCAGAACACCGAGAATCAGGAAATGGATTCGAGTGCTTCTGCACCAAAATGGATGTGTTTTATCCGTTTTGTGTGCATTGGCATCGTAAGATGCCTTGTGACTGTGAAGGTACTGAACAGTTACTATTATTATAACAATATAGTATCAATATATCTAGTCTGCCATTATATCTTCTATAATCTCCATGGAAGCATATTTTTCTGCAATATCACTACATTTCTTCAAGGAGTAAATAACATATTCCATAACCTCAGCATGTTTATTAAAAAATACTGGGATTTTACTAATCGTATTAGCCATAATCGTTCTAATTATCATACGATCCATACCCTGAAACTTATCTGACAGCTCTTGTATAAGAGTATCTATAGTCTGCTGTAGCTTTTCCTTATCTATAGCCTCTGTAGATTCAGGATTTTGCAAATCGATAAATAAGCTATCCGATAGAAGGCTTTTAGCTCGCAATAAAGAATTTAATGTCCTCTCTAAATTTATTTCTTCTAACAAGGACCTATGTTGCTTATCTAATTGATAAAGTATATCCTCAATGCTTATTAAATCATATTCAAGCTCCTCTTGGAAGCCTTCAATAATTTCAAATCTACTAAGTATATCCTTGGAAGGAGCTTCATTCATCTCACTTATAAATAAATCATTAATGCTATGCATAATATATAAAGCAGCTTCTGAGCGTTTTCTATAACCTTCTTCGATGTTAGTATTAGGAACACAGACTAATACTGCATACAGTTCATTTATAACTTCCATTAAAGCCAAATATGCTGTAACCTCTGATTCAAGATACAATACCGCTTCAGATACTAACTGATTAGCAGCTTCATATTCGTCCTTGGTGATATCCTTAAAGCTTATTTTCTCAAGCTTTTCTTTGCTTTCCCATAAATCAGAATAAGCATCCTTAAATTCCTCTGAAATATTGAGCATTGCAGCACTTCTAATCAAATAGGTATATGTCTCTATTATATTCTCCTGGGCACCTAGAAGCCCATAAAGTCCGACTCTTATATAATCAAAATATTTCTCCCTTGTAATACGGACTGGAAGCTGACCAATGATCTCTCGAATCCTATTATTAATCATTACATTATCCTCAGAGTCAAAGGCAAATCTTAGAACTTCCTTTGCAAATTCTTCTTCATCATATATTTCATCCATATGTGTAAATCTATATTCCACTCGGCTTAGAGCATATTCATAGGTGTCAAATAGGTCAGCATAAATAGAAAGCATCTCCACTCTTTTTATAATATTACTCCTAAGCTCATCTATCTGTTTAACATAGGTCTCCTGTTCCTTGCTAGAATTATATTCTAAATCACAATCCTTAATTATTGTATTTAGCCTGAATATCTGGTTCGATAATTGATCGTTATAATTCTCCTTGTCATCATTATACATTTCATAAAATGAATAATAATGGAGAGCAAGTCTTACTGTGGAATAGGTATAGTATTTATCAAAGGTCATGTCAAAAAATTCTGGTATATTTTCATTTAAATTACGATTATTTAATATTTCTTTATATAAATTATTAAAGCTCTTAGTCATAATTACCTTCCTGTCTTAAGTTGGTTTATTGTTTACTAGTATGCTCATGAGTGAATAGGTGATCCATGCAGTATTCGTAATTGCCATTACATTTTGAGCAAAATCTAAATTCTAGGTCGTCATCATCTAATTCAGTTCTTCCACAGGTTGCACATTTATGCTTAGTAATCACATTTCGTCCCTTAAATTCAGTTACATTTCCATGTGACATTCCCTCTTTCATCTGTTTACGGAAGTTTGTTCTTCTCTCAAGCTCCCTAGGTGAAATCCTGTTATAATTCCTTGTTGCAAAAAAGAACACTATAAAATTAAGCAAAGAAACCACAATTGGTATAATACCAAGGTAGAATTTAAATTTAACAAATTCATATATATCATAAACATATAATAATCCACTTATCCAAGCAAGATACTTTACCTTTACAGGAATTATAAAGTATAGCAAAAATTGTGTATTCGGATATAATGCTGCAAAAGCAAAGAAGAGGGATTTGTATATAATATCTAAGGGAGAAGAAATCAAGAGCATATAATCACCCAATATATTAACGCCATATAATCCGTAAACTATAAATGCTGCAATTATATTAAAAATTACTGCCGAAAAGAAATACAAATTAAGCCTAAAACTTCCCCAGGCTCTTTCCAATGAACTTCCTATCATATAGAATACATAAGCCTTTATAAAAACAAAAAGAACATCCTTAAAATGAGCATATGGAATTAAAAATGTAAAAAGCCTCCACACCTGTCCTCTTAAAACCTGACCTATATCCAAACCAAGATAAAAAACAGCTTGTGGAGTAAAAGTATATATAGCTATTCCAACTGCATATAATGCTATAACATATTTCATAAGATTTGGTATGGCATATTTCCCAAGTCTTTTTTCTAACTTATTGATAAATCTCATGTAAACACCTGTACCTTTCCTTTCAAGACAAGAAGAAGGGTCTGTTTATATAAAACTATCTTCCTTTTAATCTCAAATTTTCAATACTAATTATAAGATTTTATATATCCTTTGTCAAACAAAACCAAGAAAGATTGTTTTTCACTAATAACAAAAAACAAATCGAAAACCTACTAGGTAGGCTTTCGATTTGTTCTCTTGATAAGACATATGCCCTTCAACATCCCCCTTGGGCAATTCACTATAGAATTCCGTTGCTCCCTGCTCCTTGAATAGGTACTGATAGCGTAGTTCCTGGCATTAAGCTGATTGAGCCTATGTCGTTCATCTCTATTAAATCAGCAATATTTATTCCGTTTTTTGCAATTACACTTTCCAGTGTATCACCATCCTCCACCAGATAAGTGGTAAAAGCAGAAGGTCTATCATGGGGTATACATGGTAAACAGATTGCATCACCAATTTGTAGCTTATAGACATTGATGAAGGGGTTTGCCATAATAATTGCATTTAAATCCACATTATACCTGCGACTAATTGAATATAGTGTATCTCCTTGTTTTATTTGATAATACATGCAAAACAATTTGATCTCCTTCCTCATCCAAAACAGATTATTATCTTGATTAATTATATTATATTCAAAAAACATACAAATGCTCCTGCTTAGTAATATTACCTGGTAGGCAGCATGTCATGTCTTAGTCATGTCTTTGTCATGTCTTTGTTATGTCTTAGTTATGTCTTATAATTGTGAAATTAATTGAAAAACTTTAAAAAGTAATATATAATCACTTTATTCGTTTAATTTTTACAAAAAAATAGTGTGTTGAACTTAATAATTATGTATCGTATAATATAGAAAGTTGAGTTTCCATACATATTAATTGAACGAACTTTACTTATGAGTAATAATTACTCATATATCAGGTTGTTTAGAGGAGATTAAATAAGGAGTTATTTAAGATGAGTAATTATTATTCTTTAGGTATTGATATAGGTTCAACGACTGTTAAAATCGTTGTTTTAAACGATGAGAAAGAAATTCTATTTTCCGACTATGAGCGTCACTTTGCTAATATTCAGGAAACATTGGCTACTCTTATAAAAAAAGCTATTGATTCACTAGGGGATTTAAATATACTACCAGTTATCACTGGTTCCGGTGGTCTATCTATTTCTAATCATTTAGATTCTCCATTTGTACAAGAGGTTATTGCTGTTGCAACATCATTGCAGGATTATGCTCCTCATACAGATGTAGCCATTGAGCTTGGCGGTGAGGATGCTAAGATTATTTATTTTACTAATGGTGTTGAACAAAGGATGAACGGTATATGTGCTGGTGGCACCGGTTCATTTATTGATCAGATGGCCAGTCTTCTTAAGACTGATGCTGGGGGCCTCAATGATTATGCCAAAGATTATAAGGCAATCTACCCCATTGCTGCAAGATGTGGTGTATTCGCCAAATCGGATGTTCAGCCTCTTATTAATGAGGGAGCTACAAAACCGGATTTATCAGCCTCCATATTTCAAGCTGTAGTAAATCAGACAATTAGTGGACTTGCATGTGGTAAGCCAATACGTGGTAATATTGCATTTCTAGGTGGTCCACTTCATTTCCTTACAGAGCTTAGAAACGCTTTTATTCGTACTCTTAAGCTTGAAGATGAACAGATTATTTCACCTGAGCATTCACATTTATTTGCGGCTATCGGTGCAGCCATGAATTCAGATGTCAATAAAAGCTCTTCCCTATCGGTTCTTTATCAAAGATTATCCGATGGAATAAAGATGGCCTTTGAGGTCCAGCGTATGACTCCTTTATTTAAGGATGAGGCTGAATATGAAGAGTTTAGTAAAAAACACTCTGTACATACTGTTAAAAAAGGAAATTTACTAGAATATAAGGGTAATTGCTTCCTAGGAATTGATGCTGGATCTACTACCACAAAGGTAGCTTTGGTTGGTGAGGATGGTTCCTTGCTTTATTCCTTCTATAGCAATAATAATGGAAGTCCCTTAAAAACAACAATAAAGTCACTAAAACAAATATATGAAATTCTTCCTGAGCATGTAAAAATAGTACGCTCTTGCTCCACTGGTTACGGAGAAGCTTTAATAAAGGCTGCCCTAATGCTAGATGAGGGAGAGGTAGAGACTGTTGCTCATTATCATGCTGCCGCTTTTTTTGCACCAGATGTAGACTGCATCCTAGACATAGGCGGCCAGGATATGAAATGTATCAAGATTAAAAACCAAACAGTGGACAATGTTCTTTTAAACGAAGCATGCTCCTCTGGATGTGGTTCATTTATAGAGACCTTTGCTAAATCCTTAAACTATAGTATAGAGGATTTTGCCAAGGTAGCTCTCTATGCTGATAACCCTATTGATTTGGGTACCAGATGTACTGTATTTATGAATTCAAAGGTAAAGCAGGCACAGAAGGAAGGTGCAACCGTTGCTGATATCTCTGCGGGCCTTGCTTATTCTGTTATTAAGAATGCTTTATATAAAGTAATTAAAATTACAGATCCAAAAGATCTTGGCAAGAAAATGGTTGTTCAAGGGGGAACCTTTTATAACGATGCTGTTCTAAGAAGCTTTGAAGCCATCTCAGGGTGTGAAGCTGTAAGACCTGACATAGCGGGAATTATGGGTGCTTTTGGAGCTGCTTTAATTGCAAAGGATCATTACGAAGGTGGCGAAAGCACCATGCTTTCTATTGACCAGATTAATGAGCTCAAATTCGAGGCCTCACTAGTTCGGTGTAAAAAATGTACTAATAATTGTATGCTTACCATCAATAAATTTACTGGTGGAAGGAGTTTCATCTCTGGAAATAGATGCGAACGTGGAGTTGGTAAAGAAAAGAATGTAGATAACATCCCCAACTTATTCGACTATAAAATGGAGCGCTATTTTAACTATCCTGCACTGCCTGAGGATGAGGCTCCCCGTGGCCTTGTGGGAATACCCAGGGTTCTTAATATGTTCGAGAACTACCCCTTCTGGCATACATTCTTTACCAAGCTAGGATACCGGGTAGTACTATCTCCAAACTCCAGTAGAAAGATATATGAAATGGGAATCGAATCTATCCCAAGTGAATCAGAATGCTATCCAGCCAAACTAGTTCATGGTCATGTAAAGTGGCTTATTGACAATGGAATAAAGTATATCTTCTATCCTAGCATTCCATATGAGCGAATGGAGGTAGCAGGGGCCTCTAACCATTTTAATTGCCCCATTGTAACCTCATATCCGGAGAATATTAAAAATAACTTAGAGGAATTAAGAGATCCATCTGTTGAGTTTGCCAATGACTTTCTATCCTTTGAAAATGAAAGCATTGCAACTAATCGCTTGGTTGAAATATTTACAGAAAAAAATATTGATAAATCAGAAATTATAGAAGCCTGTAAAGCAGCATGGGAAGAGCAAGATAATGCAAGAGAGGATATGAAAAAGAAAGGCGAAGAGACCTTAGCCTATCTTCGTGTCTCAGGTAGAAAAGGAATTGTCCTTGCCGGAAGACCCTACCATATCGATCCTGAAATTCACCATGGTATCCCGGAAATGATTAATTCCTTTGGTGTCGCAGTATTGACTGAGGATTCTGTGTCCCACCTAGCTGAAATTGACCGTCCTACTATCGTAATTGATCAGTGGATGTATCATTCCCGCTTATATGCGGCAGCTTCCTATGTTCGTACTCAACCTAACCTAGAATTGGTTCAGTTAAATTCCTTTGGCTGTGGCCTAGATGCAGTAACCACAGACCAGGTACAGGATATCTTGACTGAGTCAGGTAAAATCTATACTGTGCTAAAAATTGATGAGGTTAATAATTTAGGTGCAGCAAGAATTCGTGTCCGTTCCCTACTATCTGCAGTTAAAGAAAGGGAAAAGCGAAACTATCAAGCAGAGGTCGTATCCTCTAGCTATCAAAGGACTGTATTTACTAAAGATATGAAGGATACCTATACCATATTAGCTCCACAGATGTCTCCTATTCACTTTGATTTATTAGAGCCTGCTCTTAGAAGTGGTGGCTATAATGTGGTGGTACTTCCTAATGATAATCATCGCTCTGTTGATATTGGCCTTCAATATGTTAATAATGACGCTTGTTATCCATCCTTAATGGTTGTCGGTCAAATTATGGATGCTCTCCTGTCTGGAGAGTATGACCTGAATAAGGTGGCTGTTATTATAACCCAAACTGGTGGTGGCTGTCGTGCTACCAATTATATAGGCTTTATACGACGAGCTTTAGAGAAGGCCGGAATGGAGCAAGTACCTGTTATTTCCTTAAGTGCTTCAGGTCTGGAGAAAAATCCCGGGCTAAAGGTTACACCAAGACTTCTAATTAATTCAATGGAAGCATTAGTTTATGGTGATGTCTTTATGCGTGTCCTATATAAAACAAGACCTTATGAAAAGGTTCCTGGTTCAGCAAATGCCCTTCATGAAAAATGGCGTGATATCTGTGCTAAAAGTCTTGAAAAAGGTAATTGGAGACAATATAAGAAGAATATAAGGGGAATAATCCATGACTTTGATAATCTTCCCCTCCATGAGGATATGAAGAAACCAAAGGTGGGAGTTGTGGGAGAAATACTGGTAAAATTCCTTCCTTCAGCCAATAACTATCTTGTAGAACTATTGGAGGCAGAGGGTGCAGAGGCTGTTGTGCCTGATTTGTTAGATTTCTTTATGTATAGTTCCTATAATAATAATTTTAAAGCTAGGTATCTTGGTAAAAGCAAAAAGAGTGCTAGAATTGCAAATATAGTTATCTGGGCATTAGAAATGTTACGTAAGGAGGCAGTGAAATCCTTTAAGAATAGTAAGCGTTTCACTCCACCTGTTCATATAAGTAAGCTGGCTGAATATGCTAATGAGGTTGTATCCATTGGTAACCAAACCGGTGAAGGTTGGTTCTTAACTGGGGAGATGCTAGAGCTTATGCATTCAGGAGTCTACAACATAGTATGTACTCAACCATTTGCCTGCCTGCCTAACCATATAGTGGGTAAGGGTGTAATAAAAGAATTAAGACGTCAACATCCTGAGGCAAATATCGTAGCAATTGACTACGATCCCGGTGCTAGTGAGGTTAACCAATTAAACAGAATTAAGCTGATGCTATCCACAGCAGTTAAAAATATGTGATAGAAAATAAAATGAGACAAGGGATGTATCAATATCACTCCCCTGTCTCATTTATTTAATTCAAGAAGACAGGACAAATGCCCCCATGTCTTTCTCCTTATATATTTACTCAACAATTATGTCCGTATGCTCTGCCACAAGCTTCTTAAATTCTGTAATCGCTTGTTCTCGCGTTTTACTTTTGCCCGCATACTCATGTACCTGAGATAACCAAAAATGGTCTATTAACTCATTATTCTTAGTTAGGTTATCTCCCCTTGTATTTTTACCGGCTGAAATATATATCTCGTACATATCTTGACCTCCAATAAAGTCCATTGTATAGTTCAGATTCCTAATGGAATTTGTGGATGCAGGTATATGCTTGATTCCTGGAGATTCTTCTTCAGTAGAAAATAGATGTTGAAATCCGGTATCAGATGTATCAAGAGTAATCCACTCAAAGATTTCACCAATTGCCTCTTTGTGTTTAGCATCTTTACGTGCCATCAGCAATCTGCCTCCCAAAAAGAAATCTGACGGTGGAATACAAATCGCCCAATCCCCATATGTTCCTTCACCAATGGCTTCACCGCCACTAAAGGGTAGCATTACATAATTAACCAGCCAATAAGGACCTAAAAATCCAAAAATCTCTTTTTCTCCTTCACCTTTTATGTCTAAGAACCATTCATCACTCCATTGTGTGGAATTATTAGTGTAATCACAATCAACCAACTTATATGCATAGTCCAGAAAAGCCTCTCGTTTAGGATCTATATAAAGCTTACCATCTACTATCCAGCCTAAATCGGCACTGTTTCTTACTGGATACCATATATCATTTATTCCTGAACAGATACCATATCCATTTTCCTTTAAATCTTGTGCTGCTTCAAAGAATCTATCCCAGCCGGGACCTATAACATCTTTTATTACTGAAGGTTCATCACTTCCCCAAACATCCCTAGCTATAGACCTTCGATATATGAAAGCCCCACTTGTATTTTGATAACCAAGTGCCAGAAGATTACCTTCAGGATTTGTTCCCAAATCAATATAATACCTAGGAATTTCAGCCTCCTCAATCAGTGCATCAACATCAATACCCAATTCCTTGTAGTCTGCTGAATATTGATAAGCATCTCCCTGGGTAAACCGTGCGGCATATTCTATTTCCACCGAATATATATCTGGTAGCTCATAATCGTAAATTACCGACTCACCAGCTACAAGTGAATCATAAAGAGTAAGCTCAAAGTCAAGATCTATAGTTGCAAAGGGTTCTACATTCATTTCATATGGAAAATCAGGGTGAGTTTCTATAAACTTTTCTATTATATCAGCCACTTCAGATGAAGAACACCACACATTGATAGTGTTGTCATCTTCAGCAGGTGTTACTGTCTCAGTTGGTGTTACTGTCTCAAGGGGTTTTACTGTCTCAGTTGGTGTCTCTTTCTCTGTGAGCCCTACATCCGTCAGATTATCGTTAATGATTTTGTTACTATCATTGTCATTATTTGCTGAGCAACCTACCAGACTAAATAATAGTAAGCCAATAATAAATAATAGATATTTCTTCATAATCACATCCCCTTATATTATCATCACCTACAATATCCCCACCTACAATATACTTCCATTACACTATAGCATACTTACTATCTATATTTGCCAATCAATAGGTACTATATTATTATTTTCTAAAAATTCATTGGTTTTACTAAAGGGCTTACTTCCAAAAAACCCTCTAAAAGCTGATAAGGGACTTGGATGAGGTCCTTCAAGAATTAAATGCTTTTTATTAGTCAGCATATTTTTCTTTGCTTGTGCAGGTTTGCCCCATAATATAAAGACTATTGGTCTATCCTGTTCGTTTACAGCTCTTATAATCGCATCAGTGAACCTCTCCCACCCTTTACCCTTATGAGAATAAGCCTCATGTGCCCTAACAGTTAGTACTGTATTTAGCATTAATACCCCTTGCCTAGCCCATTTTTCTAAGAATCCACTGTCGGGTATATAGCAAGCAACATCATCCCTTATCTCCTTGTAAATATTTAAAAGAGAGGGTGGTATCTTGGTTCCTGCTTGAACGGAAAAACATAATCCATGGGCCTGACCCTGGTTATGATAAGGGTCTTGACCAAGAATAACTACCTTAACTTGACTAAGGGGAGTAAGATTAAATGCCATAAAGATATCCTCTGATTTAGGATAGACAGTATGGCATTTATACTCAGCTTCAACAAATTTATTTAGTTCTTTATAATATGGCTGGCTAAATTCATTATTAATAATTGTCGACCAATCATTCATAATTACACTCATATGATTACCTCAAAACCATGAAAAGACAGGGGAATCATCCCCATTTCTTCACAAGCTTACACTTATACCCTTTTCATTCAGATAGCTCTTTACATCCTTTATTTCTAATTCTCTAAAGTGGAATAGTGACGCTGCTAAAACTGCATCTGCTTTTCCTATGGTAATAGCATCATAAAAATCCTCCAGCTTGCCGGCACCTCCAGAAGCTATAACAGGAACAGATACATTCTCAGATATGATTTTTGTTAATTCTATGTCATATCCGTCCTTAGTACCATCACGATCCAGACTAGTGAGAAGTATTTCGCCTGCCCCAAGACCTACAGCTTTAATTGCCCACTCCACTGCATCTATCTCTGCATCAATTTTTCCACCACTCTTTAGAACTGTCCAACCTGAGCCATCTGCTTTTTTCTTAGCATCAAGAGCAAGTACTACTCTCTGACTACCAAATTGACTTGCTGCCTCACTTATTAAATTAGGATTGTCTATGGCGGCAGTGTTTATACCCACCTTAGAAGCCCCAACCTGCAGAATGTTCTTAAAATCCTCTATTGTACGGATTCCTCCTCCTACTGCAAACGGAATAGATACAACCTCTGAAACTCTACGCATTATATCCAAATTAGTATTTCTTTCTTCTGTTGTGGCTGAGATATCTAAGAATACAAGCTCATCAGCACCTGATTTATCATATGCCGCTGCTATCTCAACGGGATCACCAGCATCCTTTAAACCATCAAAATTAACACCTTTAACTACCCGCCCATTATGTATATCCAGGCAAGGAATAATTCTCTTTTCACTCATAAAAACTCTCCCCTCTTTAATTTTTCTATAATAGATTAGTAATTCGCCATATTTTCTAATACTACATCATATACAGCGATACTATACTTTGCTTGATTCTCACTATAGATTATGTTCGTGGCTTCTTTTTCTGAAAGCCTAAACACGTTGTTTAATTCTGCGACAATCTGACTCTTAACATAATCTAAATCTGTACTAATTCCCAACATTGTCGCTAGTTCAATATACTTATCATATCTTTGCAACCCTTTTAGTAATGAGTCTAAGGCTTCAGGATATTTTCCCAGTTGATAATAGTTGTTGTATGAATTAAGCTGTTTATTTACATACATTACTGTCATAATCTTATCATATAGCTCAATATCCTCGTCCTTAAGCTCTATTCCATAAACTTCATTGTATGCTTGAGTATACTTTTGATTGCCAAAATAGGTGGTCGCATTCCTTATACTAAGAGAATAGGAAAATATATTAGTTAAAATCAAAAGGAGCATAACCATTACTCCAAAGAATACAAATACAAGAGATGCTCCTACTTTGTTAATGCGCCCTTCGTCTACCTCATCTAGAATCTCTATCTTGCCTTTTTTCTTCTTTTCCTTCTTTTCCTTTCGTTCCTTCTTTTCCTTCTTTTCTTTTCGTTCCTTCTTTTTTTCCTGCCTTGTTTCCTTCGATGGCTTTGTTTCCTTTTTATCTATGTCAAGAATTTCATCTATATCATCTTGAACAGGGACTTCAATTTCTTTGTCCTTTGATTTCTTTTTCCTGTCTTTTTTCTTGTCTTTTTTCTTATTATTTTTCTTGGTGTCCTCTTTATTCTCTTCATCAAAAGTTTTAGGTTCTTCTTCAATATTAATAATATCAAGATCATCCAAACCTGTTACCGCTTCTAAAGCCTCCGAAAATACTCCTCCTACATCCTCTGGAAATGCCTTATCTGGTTTGTTACTATTTCCGATACCCCCCAAAAGATCTGTAATAGCTTGTATATCATCCTCAAGTGGATTCTCTGGGTTGAAATTATTTAACAAGTTGAGAAGTTCATCCTCTGGCTTTATCTCATTGTTAAAGGCCAAGTTATCCTCTGGACTTACCCCATTGTCAAAGACCAAGTTATCCTCTGGACTTACCTCATTATCAAAGACAAAGTTATCCTCTGGACTTACCTCATTGTCAAAGACAAAGTTATCCTCTGGACTTACCTCATTATCCTGAGCTATGTTTTCCTTCTCACTTATATTCTCATCATTAAAATATTCTTCAGTTAATATGGATTCTTCCTCCATATTACTGAAATTATTAATAATATCTTCACTTGAATTAGGGCTAGATGTGTCGTCAGTCAAATTTAGCTGTTCTAGTAATTCATCTATAAATGGATCTATGTAGTCATCCACATTATCATCTTGGCCTTTGGAGTCAACCTCATTGTCAACTTGCTCCATTAAGGACGGAACTATTTCATCAACATATGGCTTCTCATCATTATATAGCTCTTCATCATCAATCACAATAGGATCTTCAAGATCCTTCATAATATCATATTGCTCAAAATCACTTAGGTCTTCAATCTGTAAGGAAGATAATATTTCTTCATGTGTTTCAAAAGTATCGGGAATATCTTTTACTTGTTCTTCCTTCTTTTTTTTATATATGTCACTGGCAGTGGTTTCACTTCCTTGAACAGAGTTAAGCAAGTCATCAAGATAAGATTCATTAGACAACAAATCCTTCTTATCAATACAATCAGAACAATATTCAGTTTCCTCTGCAATGTTTTTCTTACACAACTTACATTTTGCCATATGTCACCGCCTGTTTTTTATATATACTCACTAAGATGTTTAAATTAGATTCACAAATTACTAAAATACAATATTGGGGTTTATTTCAGTAATAATTCTTCGAAAATCTAATACCTCAAGAGTTTTATCTCCTATGATTAAGATTCCTGCTATATCCTCTTTATCTGAAATACTTAAATTTATATCCTTCTTTGTTTTTGTTATATTATTCGTGGTGGTTCTATGTAAACCCCTTACTATATCAACGTGAAAGCCTATATCCATATCATTGATACTTGTAACAAGAAGCATGGGGATTCTGCCCTCATCCATAGTATATAATTTAAGGCAAGCTGATAGATTTATAACTGGAATTATGAAGTTCCTTGGCATTACTATCCCTTCGATATACGGATGAGAATTCGGTATCGGCCTAGGTTTTTTATCATAAGGTAGTATTTCTTTAATATCACTAATATCAACACCGTAGGAATTTCCCCCTACAATAAATTCTAATATCTCAATTTCTCTTATGTCCTCAGTATTCTTAATTACCTTTTCCATCATATACCTCCAATTTCGTGACCTTATCTTCTAAGATATATATCACCTAAATTTATGTTTATATTATAGTATATAAAGATAAAAAAAACAAATAAAAAGAGTGTAGGTTATATAATCTCTAATATATAGCTCCAATGTAGTCATTACTGTACTTATTATTAGTATAATATAGAATTACATCTCCTGCCCTAAGATTAAATACAGTCTTTTTGTTGTCCTTCTTCTCTGGCATTGCCCCTTCAGTAACCCACATAGAGCAATTAGGAATAGCAGTAGGAAGTGATATAGATGAATTATCCATCCAATTTTTTTGCAATTACTGTCCTGTGGTATCCTAGGTCTCCTTAATCCCCCCGGTATTCTATAACTCAATACCCATATCAAAATTCTAAAGGAGGATACTCCAAGAAATACTATTACTACAATTCTTATAATAGTTAAATACCACAATTCTTTACTTCCTCTTTTGTCTGCTCATAACATTCCTTTAACTTCTTGGATATCAAGAATGCAGCCCTCCTAATACCAAGTACAAATAGATAATTAGGATCATTCTTATTACAAAAATAATTACTATTTATAAATTCCTTCGCCCCATTACTCTCACAGGCTACTTGAAACTCTGCATTATATGGTATGGGCGAGATATCCTCTAAGGGAATATCATATAGTCTGGCCATTCTTTTACAGCTCAAAGGTGATTTCGGTGAGTAATTACCAACAATAAATATAGACTTGGGTATAAGTGATGAGAAATTTTTAAAGAATTCATTAAGATAATCTTGATTTTGATAGAGATTTACTACTATAAGATCTGCTCCTTGCAAAAAAGCATTTGAACTAAGATGATTCTGATGATTTAAATTGATATAGCATAGATCCGTGTTTTTATCAATTATACTAACTAATTCATATAGGTTATAATACAATTCGTAATCAAAAAGTTCACTGTTTATAACTCCTTGTTGCGGTATATAATACAAGTGATTTGGTATAATCTCCCGCCAGTAATTTTTTAATAAACCAGAATAATTCTCACCTCGATATATCCTCCGAAGTAGTCCTTCAATTCCTTTTCCTTCATAATATCCAGTTGTCACCCCCTTATCATATATAAGCTGATTGTCTACAGACAAAACCTTGCCTAGGTTTTCTTTCCCCAAATAATTCTCTAGTAGAGTGATTGTATATGGATACCATATAACACTGGCGATACTCACCGCCACAAAGTTTGAGAACGCTCTGGATTTGTCATAAGCGTTACTCCAAAAAGCAACTTTCACATAATATACCCCCTTTTTCAAAATCTAATTGGATTGTAATACAGATTTCTTGAGTTATTAAGAAGTGAATAAGATAAACATATTATAATACCAGATACATATTTTGTAAACCCTTGTTGACCAAATAATATTTACAAAGAATTTAGAATTATTTGGTAACTATTTAGAATCTATTAATTTTTTAGGAGAAGTACGATAATAAAATGCTGTCGCAAGGATTCCTACCATCAGCAATATAATGCTCATAACAAATGGTAATATTCTTGAAATATCACTAAGAAATCCACCAATGTATCCAAAGGGTACACTAACAAGCATTACTGTGGTTTGAAGTAATGCCATGATTCCTGAACGCTCTGCTGGGTCCACATGTATTGCTACTATTGATTCTCTAAGTGTGGCCAGAACAGCTGTACCAAGAGCTTCAAATACTAAAGATAAGGATAGTATTACATATCCCCACACACCTATATTTGTTATTGATATTAATAATACACAGCTTATTATTGAACAGATAAATCCTGCAAATAAAGGCATCTTCATCTTCGTTTGCTTCATATGCGCAATTACAGTAAAAAATAGAATTATTGTAAGTATACTTTTTGCCATGGGGAATATAGGCAGCAATATGTCCGGTACACCTATACGACGGGATGCAATTATTTGCCAAAAGGTCATACCTATCATAGCAACAATCTCTATTAATATACTGATAACTATTGCAAATATTGTTCCACGAGACTTCATAATCTTCTTTAATGCGCCCTTATAACCTGATAGCATCTCAACCCATGACTTGTTACGAGCCTCTTCACGTTTGATTTTTCCAACAGCTGTTTCCTTAGATAAGAAATATAAAATTATCACCTTAGCAGTCATAATAATAAAAGCATTAATATATAATATTCGTATTGCTGGTGCCAGTGTTAGCCTTGCAACTAGAATAGAGGATATTGGTGCAAATACAGCTGAAAGGTTAGAGGATATAATAACCCAGGAATAAATGTGAGTGATTTTATCCTTTGGTGCATCCTCTACCAGTAGACAATCCCATGATACTGTAGGTATCTTCATTGTTCCGTTAAGTAGAGCAGCTACTGCAAAAAACCCAAAGCCTTGGCTGGAGGCCCAAATAAGACATGGGAGGCTCCATGCCAGAAGGTCAAATATCAACGTGCTTAGCCTACGGCCCATTTTATCAATAATAACTCCCGATAAAAAAGCAAAAATCATCTGTGAAAACATATATATTGAGGAAATGATACCTACCTCTATATCACTCATTCCAAAGGTTAGCATAAAAACTGTTGCATAAGGCAAACACAGATTCATGGATATGCCCCACATAGGTTCTGTGTACACACATGCGCGGGGATTGCCTCTAAGCTGTACTAGTGTCTGAAGTAAGGGGTGTTTATGTAATTTGTTTTTCATTTTATCAAGACTTTCCTTTCAAGTGAACATTAAGTAAGTTGTCAAATTAAAGCCTGTACATGGTTTCATATATATATTTGGCATAAATAGCAGCTACATTAATTCCTGTTACGGATTCCATTGCGCCAAAAAATGCATTGGAATTAACTTCACATATTATTGGCTCACCTTTTTCTCCAAACAATATATCTATTCCACAGTAATCTAGCCTTAATATAGCCGCAGTCTTTTCAGATATATCTACAAAGGATTGGGGCAATTCAAATGGTTTAGCCTTTCCCCCTAATTCAATATTTGACCTAAAATCAGTTCTTGAAATCCGCTCCATCCCACAGATAGCTTTCCCACCTATTACAATAACCCTAACATCTCTCCCCATGCTTGAGGTAATCATTTTCTGGATTAAATGCGCTTCTAATTTAACCTTATCCATACGTAATAGTAATTCCTCTCGGTTGTCAGCACAAAATACTTTGGCACCAAAAGAACCATAGGATTCCTTAATAATACATGGATATCCCAGTCTGGATTCAATTAACTCTATTCTTGATAATGCATCATGTATTGAAGCATCTTCATCATAGCATAGCAATCCCGGAATAGTATCAGGCATCTTAACTCCCTGATCAGATAGCTTGATGTGAGTATCCATCTTATCATCACAAATAAGTATTGATTCATGGCTGTTAAATAGCCTTATTCCCGTTTTCTCCAGAAGCGCTGATGTATACTTATCCTTGTCCAGATAAATCACAAAATCATAATCCTCTAATAATGATACCGTACTACTATCTGATATCATCACGGTATCTATGCTATTTAACCTAATATCAATCTCTACATCAAGCTTATTTAGCTCTTCTTTAAGTCTTACTGGTTGATTAAATGCTGATTTAAGCTTAGAAAAAGCATTTACTAGTATAAGTCCTCTTTTCAATTAAAAGTCACCTTCAATATCTTTCTATTATCTCTACCATTATCGTCTATATCAATCCAGACCATATAACATTTTTAACGTTGAGTAAGCTTTCTGGATACCACACTTCACCATCAGTGTAAGGAACCAACCAAACAGCAGTGAGGTTTTCCCTAGGGTCAATTACTACATCTACATAGCCCCAGCCTTCATGGAAAAAGAAATCCGGGCTGGTAATAACAGCATCACCCCGACGAAGATCAGGGCCCATACCATATAATCGACTTTTGTCCTTGGCACCCCAGCAATAATTAGGCACATCATATAGATACTGTGTTCTCATTTTTTCTATTGCCATCTTGCCTAATATTCTGGTGTTTCCTAGGCGGCCACCATTGCAAAGCATCCTTGCAAATCTAGACAAATCCATAGCTGTAGAGTGGAGTCCTCCACCGGTTTGTGGCACCTCACTCCAGATACTTACCTCATCTTCTGGATTGTTTTCATCAAGAATCATCCTCTGTACACGTTCTTCATGCTCTTTAAATTGAATCAAATGTCGCTTACCCTGCTCAGAATTTGGTTTGAAGCTGCTATCCTTCATCTCTAGGGGCTCTAAAATATTCTTTGTAATATACTCCTCTGCTCTAATTCCTGTAACCTTCTGAATAAGTGCACCAAGCAGCAAAAAGCCAAAGGTTGAATAAATCCACTGTTCTCCAGGTTTACACGAAACTCCAGACTTCAGTCCAGCTTCAATCCAATCCTCACCCTTCTTACATTTATCTATGTAATCAAAGGCATTGTCCTCCCCATCATCAAAATGAAGTCCTGATGAATGTGATAAAACCTGAGCAATAGTTATATCCTTAAATGGTTCTTTGTCTAGCTGTATAAGATACTTCGACATCTGCTCATCTGGCCTAATAAATCCATCTTCCACTAGCTTAAAGATTGCTACAGTTGTTACTAGCTTAGTCACTGAGGCTACTCGCATAACAGTGTCTGGCATCATTAATTTATTCTTATCTCTTTTGTAGCTACTATACCCTAATGAATTATAAGCTATTACTTTATCATTCTTTGAAATACAATAACTTGCTCCTAATAGACGCTTGTCATCAATCATTTTCCACAGATGTGTATTCAAGGTCTCAATTCTACTGCCGTCATAACCAACAATTTCAGGAGTTTCTTCAATATTACCTCTTTGTAAAATCATTTTACTCATAATACCCCTCCCCACTTAGTAAAACTCAGCTTACTAAGTATACAAAAATCATAAAATTGCATTTACTTAAATATATCTCATTTCTAATATATTTACAAGTTTCTAATATTTTTCTATTCCATTAAATTAACCTTAATCTTTCAATAACCTTTCTTTAGTCTTTTCCATTATTATCTTGACAAAATGCCTCTATACTAATATGTTTAATATATTGTAGTAATTCGTCAACAGCTACATACTGACACTATTATGGGGAGGAAAATAATGAAAAATCACTTGAAATTCTTATTAATTACTTGCATGGCATTGTCCTTAGTTGCCTGCAGTAATAAAAAAAAGGATGGCTTGCAGGATCAACCTTTGGATGAGCAACAAGAGATAGAGCCGGTTGATCAAATAAAGCCAGCTGATGAGACACAGCCGACTGAAGAAATCCAGCCTTCTGAAGAGATTCAAATCGAAGAATCTGTTCAGCTAACAGAGGAAGAGCAAAAAGGAAACCTTATTCCTGGAGGCTACTTCAATGAAATAGATAATAAATGGGGGTTATACAAGGAATCTGGCGGAGAAGGAGCTACCGTTGTGAAGGATGGTCAGCTTGAGGTGACCATAGAAAAAATTGGTACAGTAAAGCATGCAGTACAAGTATATTGCGATGGATTTGAGTTACTTCAGAATGCCGAATACAAAATGTCATTTGACATGTCTGCAAGTGAAAATAGATTAATTGATTGGCGTATTCAGATTAACGGTGGAGATTATCATGCTTATACAGGTCAGGAAGACCTTGCTGTAACAACAGAAATGAATCACTATGAATTCACATTTATAATGGAAGAGGCTTCAGATCCAGCACCAAGATTATGCTTCAACCTAGGTATACACGAGCAGGACGGAGAGCTTTTAGCTCATACCGTTATTATTGATAATGTGGAGTTGATTTTACTTGATGATTCCAAGGCTGATACCTCTGCTTCTAGTGATATAGGTCCTGGAATCAATATCAACCAGGTAGGTTACAAAACAAAGGATACAAAGATAGCTGTATTCCGTGACAGCAGTCTTGATACCAAATTTGATGTAATAGAAGCATCTACGGGAAATGTTGTATTTTCAGGGGATTTATCAGGCTCTGTTGAAACTCCTAGTGCTGGAGAGACAGTGGCATATGGAGATTTTTCAAGTGTTAATAAGCCTGGTACATATAAGATTGCAGCTGCAAATAGTGGAGAATCATATGAGTTTGTAATTGCAGATGATGTTTATGAAGATATCTTTGCTGACACCATAAAAATGCTATATTTACAGCGCTGTGGCAGTGAGCTTTCCAAGGAACATGCAGATGAATTTGCACATAAAGCCTGTCATACGCAGCTAGCAACCATTTATGGAACCACAGATACAAAGGATGTATCTGGTGGCTGGCATGACGCTGGGGATTATGGACGCTACGTGGTGCCTGGTGCCAAGGCTGTAGCCGATCTCTTACTGGCCTATGAAGATTATAGCAAGCCCTTCACCGATAAGGTTGGAATCCCTGAAAGCGGCAATGGTATTCCTGATGTACTTGATGAAGTTAGATATGAGCTTGAATGGATGCTTAAGATGCAGGACAAGTCCGGCGGTGTTTATCATAAGCTAACTGGCTTGAACTTCGAAGCTATGGTGATGCCTGATACAGTAACTGATGATCTTTACATTATGCCTATTTCTAACTGTGCAACAGGAGATTTCGCAGCAGTTATGGCAATGGCAGCAAGAATATACGTAGATCATGATGTCAGCTTTGCAAATGAATGCTTGGTTGCAGCAACAAATGCACTTTCATATATTGAACACAACCAAAATAATGATGGCTTCAAAAATCCTAATGATGTGTTAACTGGTGAATATCCAGATGCAAATTGTTCTGACGAGTATTTCTGGGCCCTAAGTGAGCTTTACAAAACAACCAGCGATACTGCTTACAGTAAGAAGTTGGCTTCACTTGATATTGCCTCCCTAGACATGGGCCTTGGTTGGCAGGCAGTAGATATATATGGTTGCTATGCATATCTAACTTCTAGTAATCAGGATGCTATGCTTAGCAAGACAATTAAGGATAAATTCACTACTTATATTACTTCAGTTGAGCAGAATGTTAAAAATGACGGCTATTTCTCCTCAATGGGTGAAACTTATCCTTGGGGAAGCAACATGTCACTAGCTAATAACGGTATGGCTATTCTAATGGCAAATAAAGTATTAGGTAACAACACTGATTTGGCAAAGAAGCAGTTAGATTATCTCCTTGGTGCTAACTCAACTTCATATTGCTTCGTCACAGGATACGGCACTCTTACTCCAGATAGTACACATCACAGGCCATCAGAGGCCCTTAAAAAGACCATGCAGGGTATGTTGGTCGGTGGAGCCAATTCCAACCTAGAGGATCCTTATGCAAAGAATGTACTTGCTGACAAGCCTGCAGCAAAATGCTATGCAGACAATTCACAGAGTTATTCCTGCAATGAGGTAACAATTTACTGGAATTCACCTTTGATATATTTGCTAGCTGGTCTACAGTAAGATAAATAATATTACAAGA
>CAZMYP010000032.1:11953-21095 GCA_964570535.1 uncultured Herbinix sp. | reverse complement strand
TACAGGTCCCATGGTCAAATGTGCAATATCAAAATATGTTATGTGTAGAGATATTAATAGAAAGGTGAGAATATTATGACAAATTTTTCGGATATTTTTAAGAATAGCTTCATTAATGATGCTTCTATGGATTTGAATTTCTATAATATTATTATGTCCTTACTTGCGGCATATATCTGCGGTATGATTATTTATTTCGTATATAAGAATTTTTATAAGGGTGTTTTGTATAGCCATAATTTTAATATATTACTTGTTATGGTAAGCATGATTACTGCTTTTATAGTATTAACTATTAGCTCCAATATTATTCTATCCCTAGGTATGGTAGGTGCCTTATCTATAGTAAGGTTTCGAACCGCAGTTAAGGAACCTTTGGATGTTGGATTTTTGTTCCTTGCAATTTCGGTGGGTATTACCTGTGGTGCAAGTCTTTATCTTATGTCCTTTGTCTGTACTATTGTAATATCCCTTGTATACATATTATTAGTAAAGCTAAAGACCAATACCCATGTATACTTACTGATTGTAAAGTATGATCAGAAGGTCAGTGATGAAGTGCTTAATTTATTATCTGATATGAAGTATGCTCTTAAAAATAAGACAATATATGGAGCTGTCACCGAATTAACTGTGGAAATGAAATTAAAAACCGCTGACACAGATTTCGTATCGGCATTCTCTCAGCTTGAGGGAGTGCATAGTGCAGCATTAATTAATTATACAGGGGATTTTGGAGAATAAATATTGGATACAGTATTATTTAAAAGAATCACCTTGCTGCTTGTGGGTATCTGATGGTGCAATACCTCTATGTTTTTTATAGATGCGACTGAAATAAAAAACATCTGAAAAACCACAAGCATCAGCAATTTCATGTATTTTATATTCGCCACTGTATAACATTTCTTCAGCCCGGTTCATACGGACTAGGGTTAGGAATTTTCTAAATGACATGCCGGTTTCTTTCTTAAAAAGGTTGCCAAAGTACATATCACTTAGGTTAATCATATTGGCCATCTTCTGAACGGTCAGAGGTTCCTTGTAATGATTAGATATATAATGAAGAATCTTCTTTATCCTTGTGTCTATGATGCTGGTATCCTTCTGGAAAATTATAATCTGAATATAGCGCTGTAGTATCATCAAATACAGCGCCCTTGCTTTAAGTATATATCCAGGATCTTTAAGGGTCCATACAGTATTTATATTACTGTATAGGTCAATAATGTCTTTGTGCAATCCAATATTACGTATTAATGGGAGAGGAAGAGTTATATCCTCTCCATTTATATTGCGTATCTTTCCGTTTATTGAATAACACTCCATTAAGGAATCGGGAGTACTTATTGCAGAACGGGTACTAGCAGAAGGAATGCATATAATATCTCCAGAAGAAGCAGTATACTTTGTACCATTAATAATATAATCGGCTCGTCCGCTGATAATATAAGTGATATCAACAAAGTCAGTCTTAGCTTCTTCTATTTCCCAATTAACAGTACAAATTCGATGATTATAATAATCAACTGTAACTACTATATCATTTAAGTTTTCATAATGCATTTTTATACCTCTTTACCTAGGACACATATAATTAATATAGTTCGGGGTGGAGTCTTTGCTTGTATAACATAAAGTCACCCATGATTTTTACATATTTTCAATGGTTTACCCATGTTTATTTCTGTATTTCGTTGTTATAATTTATAAAAATAGCAGATTTAAATTTGTTTGTTTGTTCAACTTGCATATATTTTATAAATACACTTAACATATTTGATTATAATATGCATATATGAATTAAGCAACATTATATTTTGATGAAAAAAGTACAAGGGGGACTAATATGAAACAAAAACAACCCACGAGAAAGGCATTTCTTTATCTTAAGAAAACGTGGACCCTATATCTGATGTTGGTTATACCGGTGGCATTTGCCCTAGTATTTCGTTATTTACCTATGACAAACATCACTATGGCCTTTAAAGAATATAACATGTTTAAAGGAGTGTGGGCATCACCTTGGGCAGATCCCTTTTTAAAATGGTTTCAGAAGGCTTTTCAGACAAAGGATTTTTGGCTTGCCCTTCGAAATACACTTATGTTAAATGGTTTAGATTTGTTTTTTGGATTTCCATTACCAATAGTTCTTGCCTTGCTTTTGAATGAGCTTGCCTATAAACGGTATAAGAAGCTTACCCAGACTATTGTTTATCTGCCTCACTTTTTATCTTGGATAATAATAAGTGGTATAGCAAAGCAATTACTTGCTCCTCGTACGGGCGTTGTTAACATATTACTAGGCAAGGCAGGAGCTGCTCCAGTAGATTTCCTAACTGAGAGTGGTTTATATGTTGCTACATATATAGCCTTGGGCTTGTGGAAGGAAATGGGTTGGAATACAATAATTTATCTGGCTGCCATCACTAGTATTAACCCAGAGTTATATGAAGCAGCTGAAGTAGATGGTGCATCAAGGCTAAGAAAGATATGGCATATTACATTGCCTGGTATACGCTCCACTATTATAGTTTTACTAATTATGAATATGGGACGTATCTTAGGCAGCGAATTTGATCGTCCATATGTTTTGCAAAATGATTTAGTTTTAAAAGTGGCAGATGTTTTGGGCACTTATGTTTATAGAGTAGGTATAAGAAGTTTTCAGTTCTCACTCACTGCTGCTGTTGGTTTATTCCAATCATTAGTCTGTGTAGCTTTCTTATTTGCCGCTAATGCGATTGCCAAGCGTTTTGGCGAACGCGGAATATGGTAAGGGGGTGGCTGAGGAATGGTTAAATCAAGAAAGAGAAAAACTGAGGATCTGATAATAGCAATAGCATGTTTTGCCTTTATTTTATTATGTTTGTTACCCATGGTCAATATCCTTGCTAGATCCTTAAGCTCTGCTCAGGCAATGATAAATAATAGGGTTTCATTCTGGCCAGTTGAATTTACTTGGGAATCCTACTATTACGTCCTAAAGGATAATGCATTTGTTCGTTCTCTATATTGGACAGCATTACTAACACTGATTTGTACACTTGTTTCACTTACGATTACAATATTAGCTGCTTATCCTCTAATCTATGACAACCTAAAGGGCAAAAAATTCTATAGCGGTATGATGCTTTTAACAATGTATTTTAGCGCAGGTACTATACCGAATTATATTTTAATGAAGCAGCTGGATCTATTAGACAATCCATTGGTCTTAATCATCCCTAACTGTTTATCCATCTTTAACATGATTATACTTAGAAGTTTTTTTTACGGAGTTCCAGAGAGCTTAAGGGAATCAGCGCAGTTGGATGGTGCAGGCCCTGTAAATGTATTGATTAAGATATACCTACCATTATCTAAGCCTGTATTAGCTACATTGGCCTTATTTTATGCAGTGGGTAGATGGAATGGCTTCTCAGACGCCTTGATGTATATGCAAAACAGTCCCAAATTTGCACCTATTCAGTTGAAACTGTATCAGATTATTAATAATAGGTCTTCAATTGAGATTGCCCAGAATGAAGGATTTGCTTCACCAGCGGCCAGTGAGGGGTTAAAATCAGCCTCAGTTATGTTTGCAACGGTGCCAATACTATTAATTTATCCGTGGCTGCAACGATATTTTATAACTGGTGTTACCTTAGGAGCAGTTAAGGAATAGTAACTTATATACTTGCACATTTTAATTTGATAGATTACGACGATTTGCATAAGCTTTCGTTGTTATTTATATAAAAAATAGGAGGTTGAGAAATGAAGAGGAAATTGTTATCAATACTGCTTGTTTGTATGTTAGCTGTCAGCATTTTAGGGGGATGTGGAACTGTTGACAAAGATGGGAAAGATGATACAGGAAAAGATACAACTACTCCCACAAAAGCACCAGATGACCCAAAAGATAATGATAATAAGCCTGAGTATAGCGAGATTACTGTAGAAATATTTGATCGTGGTTCCGATGGTGGAAAGACAGATCCTACTAACAACTACTATACTGATTGGATTAAAGCAAAGGTACTTGACGAGCTTAATATTGGAGTTAACTTTGTAGCAGTGTCCCGTTGGGAAGAGACTGATCAGCTTAACAATCTAATGGCTGCCAATACTGCACCTGATGTATGTTTAACATATAGCTACGACCTAATAGCTAACTATCGTGATTTAGGTGGACTAACAGATTTGGCTCCCTACATTGAAACTATGTTACCTGATCTTAATGAATTTTTAGGTCCTGACCTAGCATTAGAAGGTCGCCAAATGATTTATCGTAATATGGATAATGAAACAGGAACAGTATTCTCCATACCAGCACGTCGTATGAACGTTGCTCAGGTTTCAACCTTTATTCGAAAGGATTGGCTTGATAAACTTGGATTACCTCTTCCTACAACCACAGATGAATATTATGCTGCATTAGTAGCATTTAAAGAACAGGATCCAGGTGGTGTTGGTAAGGGTAATGTTGTACCATTTACTATGACCAGTGATGTCCGTTGGCGTGCAGCAACAATTATTGAATCCTTTGTTGACCCTAATCTAAGTACAGAGGATCGTTGGGTTAATACCGTAGTTGATCGTCAGTTCTTATTGCCAGGCTATAAGGAAGGCGTTCGATATATCAACAAAATGTATAATGATGGATTAATTGATAATCAGTTTGCACTTTATAAAGATGATACAGATAGTGATAACCTCATTAAGAGTGGCGTAGTTGGTTCATTTATCCACAACTGGGATCAACCATATCGTGATACACCTGGACTATTAAAGGATCTATTAGTAAATGTTCCTGATGCTGAAATCGTATCAATCGATCCTTTTGTAAACAGTGCTGGCCTTACTTCAAAAGGACTTTATGATGCAGCAGGTCTTAACTACTTTGTTCCTGCAAACAGCAAAAATGTAGAAGGAGCTATTCGCTATATTAATTGGCTATCCAAATTTGAGAATCGCTATTTCCTACAAATTGGTGATGAAGGAGTTACTCATGATATGGTAGATGGAATTCCTCAGCTTAAGGCTGCAGAGAATGAGAAAATCATGAACTCTGGACAGAATATAGACTATACTATTATGATTAATGGTCTTGATGTTGGCGATCCCTCAAAGAATGCTCAAGCATTAGCTTCATCATACCCAGTAGATAAGGAATTGATTATAAAGGCTTATGAGGATTCTATACGTAACGGTCGTCCTTCAATCATAGTTCCTGTAACCTTAAGTGCAGCAGGCCCTTATACTCAGACCTTAATAGATAAGGGTAATGAGTTTATGTCTAGAGCAGTTGCAGCATCTACTGCAGATTTTGATAAAGAGTGGGATAATGGAGTAGCAGATTGGCTAGCTAATGGAGCTCAAGAAATTATAAATGAGCGTCAAGCTAAGTATACTGAATATATGGCAACGCAAAAGTAGAACTAAGCAATAGTTAATGTTATAATAAAGGTCTGAGTGATGTTACTCAGACCTTTATTAAAATGCGCCCAGCATGGGCACAATGTTATTAAGAATTTAAATTATTAAGGTTTGCTTAATTTTTTATAAAACACTTGAAAATATTACTATTAATTAGTATAAATGAGATAATAATCATTATGAATTTATTATTAATAGAAACAGATGATATTATCTGGGTCATAAGATCAAGGAGGCCAGAATTCATGACCAATCTTATAAATACTAAAATGCTACTTATAGTCAATCCTATTGCTGGGAGAACCCATCTAAAAAACAACCTACAGAGTGCTTTGGATTTGTTTCATAACAGTGGATACCAAATTACTATTATAAATACTGCCTATAAGGGGCACGCAACTGAGCTTGTTTTAAAATGTGCTAAGGACCATCAAATGATTGTATGTAGTGGTGGGGACGGAACTCTGAGTGAAGTAATAACAGGTATTATGAAGCTTGATAAGAAAATTGTTTTGGGCTATATCCCTTCAGGTACAACCAATGATTTTGCCAATAGTCTAAATCTTTCTGACCGAATTGAAACTGCGGCAATGACTATTATAAATGGACAGCCTAGAACAATAGATATAGGCTTGTTTGGTGATAATAGATATTTTAGTTATATAGCTTCATTTGGTGCATTTACAGGAAGTTCTTACTCAACATCCCAATTTTATAAAAATATAATGGGTCATCTTGCTTATATATTGGACGGAGTGAGGGATATCCCCAATATTAGACCTTATCATGTTCGAGTTGAAATAGATGGAGAGACATATGAAGGAGATTATTTATTTGGTGCAGTAAGCAACTCCACATCTATAGGAGGTCTTCTTAAGCTGGATAATAATGATGTTGATTTAAATGATGGATTATTTGAAATTATTCTGGTAAAGAACCCCAAGACGCCTATTGAACTTAGCAAGATGCTGTTATCTATAAAAAAGAAAGAATATAATGATAATTTAATTCAGTTAATTAAAGCACGGGAAGCTACATTTTATATGGAAGAAAAGATTCCCTGGTCAATAGATGGAGAATATGAAGCTGGCTCCAATGTAGTCAGAATACAAAATATTCCCAATGCTATTAATATTTTAGTATAGTTAATATAAGCAATTATTATATATCCTTTAAATCAATTATTGTAGAAGAGTGTTCAAAGAATTGGTTTGATTTTTTGCGCAATGACTCTCCTTGTTTTCTTGCTATATATTTACTAAGTCGGTTGTTTCTTTCATTGAACTTGCAACCGTAAAGATAGGAATTGAGATGTTCTAGGAATTCCTTTCTAACAATTACTCCAGATAGATTTATGAAAACATTAAAATCTTTAATCTTTAAACGTATTGTTCTATTAATATCAAGCTCCTCATTTGTAATGAAACCGACACCAGTTTCGCTGATATCCTTTATTAATACTGTTAGGGCTATAGGACCCGATGAATCATTAATATATACAGGCATATCCTCCCCTATATATAATCTATAGGCCTCTCTTCTATTATAGGGCTTGCCATCACCTTCTAAATCTATTTTATGATATATCACACTATTGTATTTTACTAACCTAACAATTACGTCTATCCATTGATATACTTTGCCTTCGAATTTTACAACTATATTAATTCGGCAATCATCAGTAAATCCAACAGTACGTTCGTTTGCTACAATTGGAGTAGCTAAGATTGAGTTACCAATTATTAACATAGCTGTGCTGTGAAAGGACATGAAGCGTCCGCTACATCGTACTTCCAATTCAATATCGGTCTCGATTGCAATTTCGTCTATTTGCAAACCTGCACCTCCACTTAGCATTTACTACTTAGCCTTAACTTTAGTATAGTATATAAAGGGCTTAAAATCAATAATATATATTAAACAATCTTTACGAATTATGTTGAATCTACTATAATTATAGATGATAATATAATCATTTGATTAGAACTTTTGAAGTTTGACTATTATTTATACGGAGGAAAAAATTGATATATCCAGATAATCTAAAAAAAGGATTTAAATTAGGAGTAACAGCAACCTCAGCGGGCTTTAATAATGAGGTAGATTATAGACGACTTGATAGTGCAATTAAACAATTTGAAAATCGAGGCTATCCCGTTATTACAACATCTAATGTGAGGACCGATTACAAGGGGCGAAGCAGTGATGGGAAGACAAGAGCAAGGGAACTTATGGAACTGATTAGGGATCCCCAAGTTAGTGTGGTATTCGCAGCTAGTGGGGGAGATTTTCTAGTAGAAATGCTTTCTTACTTGGACTTTCAGGTGCTTAAGGATAATCCTAAATGGTTGCAGGGATTTTCAGATACAACAGGGTTAACCTTTACGACAACAACTAATCTTGATATTGCTACAATATATTCATATAATTTTAGTAGTTTTGGAATGGGGCAGTGGCACAGCTCTCTTGAAGATAACCTACTTATACTTGAAGGCAATGATATTATCCAAAGTAGCTTTAGTCTATATCAGGATGGGTATTATAAAAGGATAACTGGTCTTGAGGAATTTGTTTTGGAAAAGACGGTGGAATGGAGCATCCTTCCTGTGGAAGATAAAGACAATAAGGAGGTTAGTATCCATGGACGTGCCTTAGGGGGCTGTTTGGACTGCTTACTTAACCTTGTTGGGACTAGATATGATAAGACTGTAGAATTTGCAGATAGATATAAAGAGGATGGGATTTTGTGGTTCTTAGAAAGCTATGACCTTAACAGTGGGGCTTTGATTCGTGGACTTTGGCAGCTTAAGGAAGCAGGTTGGTATAAAAACACAGTGGGCTTTATATTTGGGAGACCGGCTATGTATGATATACATTACGACATTTCATATGAAGAGGCTATATACTCCGTATTAGGAGAAATGGGAGTTCCAATAATCCTACAAGCAGATATAGGCCATAAGCCTCCACAATTTACAATGATAAATGGAGCCATGGCCACAGTAAACAGTAGGAATAAAGTTGGAACGATAAAATTTGAAAGAAGGTAGCAACAATGGTGAAGGACGAATCAGTCGAAACTCAATCTGATATAAAAAAACCATTTGATATAAAAAAACAAGGAAAGAAGTTTTGTAAATATATTAATCAAAAATTTAATATTACTACTATGAGAAACCTTCTATATCCTATAATTTTTTTTGTAGGAATGCTTCTGTATTTTGAAATAGTAACACATTTGTTTATTTATAATTCAATAGACAGTAAAATAATCTTTCCAATTATATTTGCTTTTCCGGTCGGCTTAATTTTTACAATATTATCAGGGTTTTTTGATAAGTTTGTTAATACACTTATTATGTGGATATTAGCTACAGTATCATATATAATTTTTGCACTTCAGCTGGTTTATTATAATGTGTTTAAGGTTTTCTTCTCATTTCAATCTCTTGGAATGGCCGGTGAAGCAATGACTGAATTTGGGGAGGATTTTAATAATGCTATTAGGTCAAATATAATACCTATGGTTTTACTGCTTCTTCCCTTGCTTGTATTATATTTCTTGACTAAAAAGGTATTTCTTAACGTAAAGAGAAGGTTTAAGATACAAGGTGCCTTATTAGCAGGAGCAATATTTATTCATATACTTGGCCTGCTTCTATTACCTGTCTTTGGCAAATCTGACCATACCCCATATGAGCTATATTATCACAGCAGGGTT
>CAZMYP010000032.1:0-11943 GCA_964570535.1 uncultured Herbinix sp. | reverse complement strand
GAGCTAAGTGCTCAGCAGCTTGGTGTAATAACCTTAACCAGATTTGATTTTGCTGGGATAATAAGGGGAGATGAAGAACTTGTATTGGTTGAAAAGGAGGCAATCTCACATGAGATAATTAAGGAAGAGAACCAGGATCCTACGACAACAGATCCTTCAGACTTGAATGACCCTTCTACTTCAACTGGACCTACACCCACACCAGCTACTGACCCTTTAAAGGAAAATAATCCAAATGAGCAGCCAGATACAAAACTAACAGCTATTCCTACAATCATACCTATTGATAGATCTCCTAATATAATTGAGATTGATTTCGAGGACCTGGCGGAAAACGAAAAAAATAAGGATATCAGAACTCTTCATAATTATTTTTCTTCAGTAGCAGCAACAAATAAAAATGAATATACAGGCAAATTTGAGGGCTATAACCTTATAATGATAACGGCAGAGGGCTTTTCCCCATATGCAGTTCATAAAGAACTAACCCCTACCTTATATAAATTGACAAATGAAGGCTTTATATTTAACAACTTCTATACTGCCCTATGGCAAACCAGTACCAGTGATGGTGAATATACGGCAATGACCAGCCTTATTCCGGTGGGAGCCAGAAGTATGTACTTATCGAGAAAAAATCTTATGCCCTTTGCTCTAGGAAACCAATTTAATTGTATTGGTATAGAGAGTAAGGCCTATCATAATCATACATATACTTATTATGAGAGAGACAAAACCCATCCAAACCTGGGTTATGACTTTAAGGCAAAGGGAAATGGTCTTATACTTGATTCTGACGTTTGGCCAGGGTCTGATTTGGAGATGGTTAAGAATACAGTAGATGAATATATTCAAGAAGAGCCATTTCACATATATTACCTTACAGTAAGTGGACATATGAACTATACCTTTGTTGGAAATAGCATGTCCTTTAAGAACAAGGATTTAGTTAAAGACTTACCCTATTCCTCTGATGTAAGGGCATATTTAGCTTGTCAGATTGAGCTTGATCGTGCACTGGAGGAATTGATAAATAGATTAACAGAGGCAGGAATAGCTGATAAAACTGTTATTGCTTTAAGTGCTGATCATTATCCCTATGGTTGGGAGAAGGAGAAGCTGGAGGAGCTTGCTGGCCATGAGATAGAGTCGAATTTTGATATTTATCGTAATCATTTTATTCTGTGGAATCCAGGAATGACAGAGAAAATCATTATAAATAAACCGGCTTCAAGTCTGGATATAATTCCAACTCTCAGTAATCTTTTTGGACTTAAGTATGATTCTAGGCTGCTGATGGGACGGGACATTTTATCTGATAGTGAGCCCTTGGTGATTTTAAGCAATAGAAGCTTTATAACAGATAAAGTAAAATATAATTCATCCACAGGTGAGGTTATTAATTTAAGTAATGAAGAACTAACAGAGGATTATGTGAAAAACATCAATGCTATTATAAAGAATAAATTTACAGTATCAAAAAGTATATTAAAAAATGATTATTACCGTTATGTATTTCCCAATTATCCTGAAGGGTTTATGTCTGAAGGAGATTATTAGTCTTATTTATATTGAGAAAACTTCTTTTTAAGTAGAATATTTTCACTGATTTGTGACAAAATATATAGAATACAGGTTAAATTAATGAGGTATATATACAATGAATAAAATCAATGAGGATTTTTCCTATATAGCAAATTCGGCTAAGCTTACCTTTTCCTTAGAAGAAGAAAAAAAGTTTACCAAGGATTTAAATCAGCTACTTAAGTTTATTGACGAAATGAATACGCAGAATACGGACAATGTAGAGCCTATGTCCTTTGTTAACCCAGCAACAAATCAATTGTAAGAGGATATGACAGTTAGTGCAACAGATTCGGAGGTTATTATGATGGAAATAACAGTAATGTCTGGGATGGCAATTGCAGAGAAGATTAAGGCTAGAGAATTGTCTGTAGAGGAAGTTGTTAAGGCTCAGCTTGATGTTATTTACAAGAGAGAACCAAGGTATAACAGCTATATAACAGTGATGGAGAATGAGGCCTTAGACCAAGCCAAATTAGTACAGGATAGGATTGATAGAGGGGAGTTAAGTGACTCTTCCTTGGTTGGCATTCCAGTGGCCATTAAGGATAATATTTGTATTAAGGGAACTAAGACCACCTGCGCATCAAAAATGCTTGAGGGTTTTGTTCCTTCTTATGATGCTACGGTTGTTGAAAGATTGCGTAATGTCGGCATAATTTTGATAGGGAAGACAAACCTAGATGAGTTTGCAATGGGGGCTACTACAGAGACCTCATACTATGGTGCAACAAAGAATCCTTGGAATATAGAACATGCACCTGGAGGCTCAAGCGGAGGTTCTGCTGCAGCAGTAGCGGCTGAGCAAGCCTTTATCTCATTAGGTACTGATACAGGAGGCTCCATAAGACAGCCAGCGGCATATTGTGGTTTGGTAGGCTTTAAACCCACCTATGGAACGGTATCAAGATATGGGCTGATACCCTTAGCTTCATCCCTTGATCAAATAGGACCCTTAAGCAGGACTGTATCGGATTGTGCCGCTGTTCTTGATATCATATCTGGCTATGATTCTAAGGACTCAACATCTATAAATCAGTCGAACTATTTCTACAAGAAGGCCCTGGTAAATGATGTAAAAGGAATGAAAATAGGTGTACCCAAGCTATATCTTGAGGATGATTTGGACAAGGACATAAGGAATTGTTTTATGGAGTCAATAAAAACCTTTGAGAAATTGGGAGCTAAAGTGGAATTATTTGATTTTGAAGGGATAGGTCACTGCACACAGACATATTATGTTATTGGCTGTGCAGAGGCCTATTCTAACTTATCAAAATATGATGGATTAAATATTGATGATAGGATAGGTGATTTTGAAGAACTGGAGCAGCTAAATAAAAGAATTAGAAGTGAGAGCTTTGGATATGAGGTTAAGAAAAGGATTATGCTGGGAGCTTACGTTATAAAGCCTGACAACTATGAGACTTATTTTAATAAGGCTAGAAGAATTCGCCGAATTATCTGTCAAGCTTACGAGGAAGCCTTTAACAAATATGATTTAATTCTAAGTCCTGAATCATTAAATACAGCTCCACTGTTAAGTAATAATAGTGATAAGTCTACAATGAAAAACAAGCATCGCTCTGAGATTCTAAATGCTTCAGTTAATTTGGCTGGAATTTCTGCGGTTAGTATACCATGTGGACAGGATAGGAAGGGCTTACCTATTGGTCTACAGCTTATAGGCAATAGGCTCGGGGACAGGTTAGTATTACAAGCGGCCTATACCTTTGAGCAAACGAATCCATATAGAAGACCGGGAAGCTTATAAGAAGGATGCCCTTCTATGCCCTGATATCAAAGGAATATCTATGGGAGCTAACATCAGGCGAATTCTGTTGCAAAACATCTGTAATAAAATCAGGCTTTCCTTCAGATACCTTTGTACTTGCCTGAAAATTATAGCCTTTATTGGAAAGGGTATTAGTAAGCTCATCAATATGCTTTGTTATTATTTGATAGGTGTCTTCCTCTACGTAGAAAACAGCATTTACCTGCCGGTTCTTCATGGACATGTGAATATCCATGGAACCTAGATGCTCCATATCTAGATGAAGCAGAATATTAAGGTGTTCTGAATCACTATGCTTGTGATTTTTACGTTTAAATACATAGAGGTCCCCATGAGCATCCTCTTTGGTTAGCCGCATGGGTAGCTGGAGATACAAAAATAATTCATTAAGATCTCTCATAAATTGCAGATTATCCTCCAGTTTATTTATGGAAGTCCGTGTACTCTGTGAGGAGTCTAAATTGAGGTTAGACATATTATTAGTAAGTTCCTTAAGCTCCTGCAGGTCCTTATCAAGGCGCTTAAATAAGTCCTGGACCTTGTTTTCCTTGGCAAGCTCATTGGGACTTAAGGTCCATCTATCATGAAAACTCTTAGCAATTACGTCCTTGAAGGCGTCTGCTTTTAGAAGCCATATAAGCTTTTGCTTGTCGTTGGCGGGCATAGCTGCAGACATATTAACAAAGGCATCAAGTATTGGCTGTGGTAATGATATGCTTTCTAAAGAGGTCTCCGATTGTATATTTTCATTATTATATAAATCATATACATGTGTAAGAAGCTTATCCATTGTCATGGATTCATCTAAGGGCTGATTATTTATATTGCCTAGGCTATTCTGTAGCTCTATAAGCTTCTTGTCTGAAAAAATACTTTTTATGGGCATATCAGGAGTGATATTAGGTGTAAGATTAGGCGTGGACAAAGTGGGGCTAGCTTCGTCATCATTAAGTATTTGTAAAAGTGACTTATATAGATTTATCAAATCTTCTGACTTTATATTAGTTCCTGAATTCTCAAATCCTACTGCATTTTCAATTTCTCCTAGATTCACTAGGTTCTCTACATTTCCTATATCACCTGGATTTATATCATTAAATGCCATATTATTTGTTGGATTGGAGGGTATAATACTCTTAACATTATCAATAAGTGAATTCAGCTGTGAAAGAATCTGATGCATTCCCTGCTGATAAACTTCAAATTGTGCTATATTACTTGTGTTTATTGGTAATTTATTTTTATGCATTAAAACAAGAGATGAAAGACTGGCATCTGGATAGGTTCCAGTCAGCTTAATAAGCTGTAAAATGGTGCTTTTATCAACAGGCATCTGATAGTTTAGAAGCTCCTGTACTATAGCTAGATTTTTCTCTGAGGTCATAAGGCCTGAAGCATATAAGGCTTTATGAATTATATTGTTCATAAGAGCATTATCTTCAGGTAGGTAACGTAAATAAAGCTGCCCACCGGCTTCATCTGATACTGCAAATTCTGCCATTTGGCCTATGGTAAGTTGAACATCACCTGAAATCCGAGCGGTAATAACCTGCCCACTGGGCTCTAGCCTTATCTTAACATCTTGATACCGTAGATCAATGATTTCACCTTTAAGTGTATGGTGTTTATCGGCTGTCAGTGGTGTGGGACTCTGTTCCTTTCCTGACGGCTTAATAATCTGAGCTTTTGCCTGGGAGGCTTCATACTCAGAGGAGGCTTTTTGTAATTGATTTCTTTTGGCTCTATTTGGCTGAAAAGGAGAGTTGGGGTAATCATTTATTTCCATATGTTTTATCCTCTTATAATTTAATTATGATTTAACAGTTACTAAAATATTCTATACTAACATTATTTATATCGACAGGTTCGGCTATTTATATAATGACTAATAATGTGATTTGAATCATTGCTTTTTAGTATCTATTCTTGTATTATAATTGTGAATTGTGCAGTATCACAGTATAATTTCAATATTCTTAATGATTACTATTATCAATTACCATTGACAATAGAAGATATATTGTCTAAAATTTTATTATAAACAACGTATGTTGGGAATTTCATGTACTTTTTTAAGGAGGAAAGCTAATGAGACAGGAATGGTATGATTTTAAACCAGGAAGCTGGATGACAGGTATTAATGTAAGAAGTTTTATTCAACACAATTATACTCCCTATGAGGGTGATGATACTTTTTTAGTAGGACCTACTAATAAGACCTTAAAGCTATGGGAAAAGACTCAGGAGTTAATGAAGGAGGAAAATATAAAAGGCATTATTGATGCAGAAACAGTAAAGCCTTCCACCATAACAACCTTTGGCCCTGGGTATTTAGATAAAGAAAATGAGGTTATCGTAGGATTTCAGACTGATAAACCTTTAAAGAGAGGTATTATGCCTAATGGAGGTATACGTGTTGTTAAAAACGCACTGGATTCCTATGGCTACACCCTTGATAAAACCACTGAGGAAATCTACACTAGCAACAGAAAGACTCACAATGATGGTGTGTTTGATGCATATACAGATGCCATGAGAAAAGCAAGACATACAGGTATTATTACTGGACTTCCAGATGCCTATGGAAGAGGAAGAATAATTGGAGACTACAGAAGGGTAGCCCTATATGGGGTAGATACTCTTATTGAGGAAAAGCTACATGAGAAAAAGCTACTTGAAAATCTCAATCTTGAATCTCCTGATATTCGTTTAAGGGAAGAATTATCTGAACAAATTAAGGCCTTAAAGCAGCTTAAGAAGATGGCAGCCTCCTATGGCTATGATATTAGTATTGCTGCCAAGGATTCCTATGAAGCAACCCAGTGGACCTATTTTGCTTATCTTGGAGCAATCAAGGAGCAGGATGGGGCAGCTATGAGTCTTGGCCGTGTAACAACCTTCCTAGATATTTACTATGAAAGAGATCTAAAACAGGGAGTAATTACTGAGGAAGAAATTCAGGAGCTTATGGACCAGTTTGTTATGAAGCTTCGTATGGTAAGATTCTTACGGACTCCTGATTATAATGATTTGTTTTCAGGTGATCCGACCTGGGTTACAGAAGCTATAGGTGGAATGGGGTTGGATGGAAGAACACTTGTTACTAAGAGTAGCTTTAGAGTGCTTCATACACTATATAATTTAGGACCAGCACCGGAGCCTAATCTTACTGTACTTTGGTCTGTGTTTTTACCAGAAGCTTTTAAAGCATACTGTGCAAAGGTTTCCATAGATACCAGCTCTATTCAATATGAAAGTGATGACATTATGAGAGATTACTGGGGTGATGACTATGGAATTGCTTGCTGTGTATCAGCTATGAGACTAGGTAAGCAGATGCAGTTCTTTGGTGCCCGTGCAAATCTGGCTAAGGCATTACTATATACTATAAATGGTGGTAAGGATGAGATTTCTGGAGAACAAGTTGCTCCATTATTTGCTCCAGTAACTGGTGAGTATTTGGATTATGATGAAGTAGTATTAAAGTTTGATCAGACCCTTGATTGGCTATCTGAATTATATATAAACACCCTAAACGTTATTCATTATATGCATGATAAATATAATTACGAAAGTCTTCAGATGGCACTTCATGATGTGAATATTCTTAGAACTGAAGCCTGTGGTATTGCCGGTTTATCTGTAGTAGCAGATTCCTTATCTGCTATAAAGTATGCTAAGGTAAAGGTAATTCGTAATGAGTTTGGCTTAGCAGTAGATTATGAAATAGAAGGGGAATATCCTGCCTATGGTAACAATGATGACCGAGTTGACCAGATTGCAGTGACCCTTGTTGAGAACTTTATGAATAAGCTTCGTAAGGTCAAAACCTATCGAAGTGCAAAACAAACTCTTTCAGTATTGACTATTACATCCAATGTTGTATATGGTAAGAAAACAGGTAGCACACCTGATGGCAGAAAAAAGGGAGAGCCTTTTGCCCCTGGTGCAAACCCTATGCATGGTAGAGACAAGAAGGGTGCAGTAGCCTCTATGTCTTCAGTTGCTAAATTGCCTTATAAACATGCAGAGGATGGTATTTCATATACCTTCTCCATTGTACCCAAGGCCTTAGGAAAGAATGAGAATGACCGAGTAAAGAATCTGATAGGATTACTTGACGGATATTTTCATAGTAAGGGACATCACATTAATGTCAATGTATTTGACAGAGAGACCTTGATGGATGCTATGGATCACCCTGAAAAATATCCACAGCTGACAATTCGTGTATCCGGTTATGCAGTAAACTTTGTAAAGCTTAGTAGGGAACAGCAGTTGGATGTTATTCATAGAACCTTCCACGAAAGATAAAATCTTATACTAATAAATTATTTCTATGAGTGCCAACAGAAAATGGAGGAAGGCTTATGGCTAAGATAGGAAGAATACATTCTTTAGAGAGCTTTGGTACTGTGGACGGCCCTGGAATACGCTTTGTAGTATTTATGCAGGGATGTCCTTTGAGATGTCAATTTTGCCATAATCCTGATACCTGGGATGTGAATAAGGGGAATGAATACACCCCTGACATGTTAATGGAAGAAATTATTAAGTATAAATCATATATGGAATACTCCGGAGGTGGGGTTACCTTTACTGGTGGAGAACCTCTGCTTCAGGCTGATTTTATATTAGAAGTAAGCAAGCTGTGTAGGGATAATGATATATCGGTAGCTATTGATACATCAGGATTTGTCTTTAATGATACAGTTAAGGAACTTCTTGAGTATACTGATTTGGTACTACTGGATATCAAGAATTATGACCCAGTAGTATACAAGATCGTAACAGGTGTTTCCTTAAGTCCTACCTTGAAATTCTTAGAACACCTTAAGGAAATAGATAAAGCAACATGGGTACGATATGTTGTAGTTCCTCAGCTTACGGATAATCTTGATTATATTAAGAAACTATCTGAGCATCTTGATGGATATCCAAATGTGGAGAAGATTGAGCTTCTTGGATTCCATAAGATGGGTGAGTATAAATGGAAAGAGCTTGGAATGGATTATCAGCTTGCAGACACAAAGGAACCTAGCAAAGAGCTTATGGAACAGGTAAAAGAAATCCTGGGAGCCAATGGTAGGATAGTAACTACAAATACTTAGGATAATATGATTACAAGCTCATGGAGGCATATATGAAGATCTATTTAATCCGACATGGAGAGACAGACTGGAATCTTCAGGGGAAGGTTCAAGGCAGAGAAGATATTCCCCTTAATGACAAGGGAAGAATGCAAGCTAAGCAAAGTGGTGTAGTATTACAGGGTACCGGTGCTAAGATTGTAGTTACCAGTCCACTTATTCGTGCGAGAGAGACAGCAAAGATAATAACCAATAGCCTTGACAATGCGCAGCTAATAATTGAGGATGCTTTAATAGAGAGGGATTTTGGTCTAATGTCTGGTATGACCTATGACCGTAAGAAGGTTTTTGATAACTTTGGCCATGAGGAGACCATGGAACCATTGAAAGACCTCAGTAAAAGATTTATTGATTGCATTATTAAATATGCCGCAAGATATTTTGGTCAGGATATTATAATGGTATCTCATGGAGCTGCGATAAATTCCGTAATTATGGTATTGACTGATGGAGAAAAGGGCTCTGGAAAAACCAGATTGAAGAATGCCTGTATAAGCATCCTTACATATGAAGATAAGGAGCTGCGACTGAGCTCATTTAATTTGTCCCCTGAGGAGTTAATAGATAGTATGTAAGTCATGAGAGAATAAGACTCTGAAATGCCATAAAAATGGTGTTTCAGAGTCTTATTTATTTTAGTTGACGAATTTAACTCCTACTCTTACAATTAAGAAGAAATCGACTAAAGATATAGGAGATAATACCAAGAAGTTTAGGTGGTGTTCATATGGTTGAAAGGTTAACGATAAAAGTAACAGATTCTATAAGCAGTAAAGAGACAAGAGTATATCTGTCCAAGGGCCAGAATCTTCTTGAAGCCTTAGTAAACAATAAACTATCCATATCCAGAGATTGTGGTGGCATGGGTACATGTGGAAAATGCATTATCCGTGTCATGGAAGGAAAGCTAGACGTCACCCTACAGGATAAAGAAATTATTTCTGATATGGATTTATCAAAGGGCTATCGCCTGGCTTGCAGAGCTTATCCTACTATGGATTGCACGATTATGTTAATTTCAGAGAAAAATGCTAAATTCTCTATTGTTACGGACACAATAAGTAACCATACAGGTATAGGTAACAATACAAACATAAGTGGCTTTGCCATAGGAGTTGATCTTGGAACTACGACCTTAGCTCTTGCCCTGGTGGATTTAGCAGAGGGTAAGGTATTAGATAATTATACTGCAATAAATCCCCAAAGAGTATATGGAGCAGATGTGGTATCCAGAATAAAATCCTCTAATGAAGGCAAGTTGAATATTCTTTCTCAGTTAGTTCGTGAGGAATTGAAAATGGGAGTCCTCTATCTCCTGGATAGACAAGATATCATCTCTGAGTCTCTTGAGAAGATAGTAATATCAGGAAATACCACGATGGTACATTTGCTAATGGGTTATCCTTGTCAAGGTCTAGGAAGATATCCATTCACACCGGTTAATCTGAACGTCATTAATACCTTTACTGATAATTTGTTTGACCTAGATGATAGGATACCGGTTATGATTTTTCCTGGGATATCAGTATTTGTCGGTGGAGATATAACAGCAGGCCTATTAGCCTCTGGTATTGACCGTGAAGATAAACCTTGTCTTTTTATAGACTTGGGGACTAATGGTGAAATGGCAGTTGGTAATAAAGAAAAGATTCTGGTGACCTCTACGGCAGCAGGCCCGGCATTTGAAGGTGGTAATATATCCTGTGGGATAGGCAGTGTATCAGGAGCAATATGTCATGTGACCATTGAAGACGGTCAGCTAAGCTATGATACCATTAATGATGAGCCAGCTGTAGGAATATGTGGAACAGGGGTTATTGAGCTTGGTTCAGAGCTTTTAGATGAAGGAATAATAGATTCAACAGGTCTTCTTATTGATCCGTATTTTGATAAGGGATATGAGATTGCAGGGATGAAATTCATCCAAAAGGATATTAGAGAGCTTCAGATGGCTAAATCAGCCATACGATCAGGGGTTGACATATTAGTAAGACGATTTGGATTGTCCTACGAAGATATTGATAAGGTATATATAGCAGGTGGATTTGGATATCATCTGGATATAGAGAAGGCCATTAATATTGGTCTACTTCCGAAAGTCCTTATAAATAAGACAAGGGCAGTAGGAAACACATCATTATCAGGGACCATTGATGCTATGAGAGATTCTGATGAGGAAGCAAGAATGAATCATATAGTATCCACTTCTGAGGAGATTCATTTATCAAATGAAGAAGATTTTAATGAATTGTTTATTAAGTATATGACCTTTGATTAAAGGAAGTTTATGGAGGATAAATCCTCCGTTATAAGCAACATAAATATACAAATATCTAGGGAGGATAAATCCTCCGTTATAAGCAACATAAATATACAAATATCTAGGAGGATTGGAATGAGAATAGGAACAGGATATGATGTTCATAAACTTGTAGAAAATAGAGAACTTATTATTGGTGGAGTAACAATTCCATTTGAAAAGGGATTAATGGGGCATTCCGATGCTGATGTGCTGGTTCATGCTATTATGGATGCACTATTGGGAGCGGCAGCTTTGGGTGATATAGGAAGACATTTCCCTGATACTGATGAAGCATATAAGGGAGCATCTAGCATAGAGCTTTTAAAAAGGGTAAAAGAGCTGCTGGAGGAAAAGCTGTATCTTATCGAGAATATTGATGGGACTATAATTGCACAAAAGCCTAAGATGGCTAGCTATATACCCCAGATGGTTAAAAATATTGCAAATGCACTTGGTATATTAGAGGAACAGGTCAATATTAAAGCAAGTACTGAGGAAGGGCTGGGCTTTACTGGTGAAGGTCGTGGAATAACCGCTAATGCCGTATGTCTTCTTGAATCTATAATGAATTATCAAGTGGATGTCACCCCTAAGGATGATGAGAGGGGTTGTAACGGCTGTGGAGGTTGTCCAAAGAGGTAATAGGAGGATGGAACTAAGCCATTTTACCAAAGGGTATTGACAAAATTATTATAAATGCATAGAATGAATAAAAGCGAAGAATGGAAAAGTAGCTCATGAAATTGTACTAGAGATGGAGTGTCACCGGCTGAAAGCACTCCTTACAGGAAATTGAGTGAAGTGCATCCAGGAGCTGATTCGGTGAGGGTAACTTAGCCGAATCCGGTAACAGCCGTTATCTGTATAAGATGTATGTCAAGAATATATTTGATACAGACATACAAGTAGAGTGGAACCGCGACTTCTGCCGCCTCTATATGAGAGGCGGCTTTTTTATGTAAAAGGAAATATCGTACTAATACATAAAAAATATAAATATTATATAAGAGTATATATGCCCTGAAGAGGCAGATGGAGGTTTGTATGGGCTTTGTAAAATATATTAAAGAGGAAATGAGAATTATAAAGGAAAGGGATCCCGCCATAAGAAC